>VYDD01000487.1 GCA_009843625.1 Gammaproteobacteria bacterium
GGTGTAGATCTAGGTCGTCCCATTCTAATTAACAAAACGGAGTTCCACGGCCGGGGGGTTCGAACTCTGCCCCTCGGATGCGTGCAATCCGATGCCCTCCGAGAGAAACGCGCCCTCCGCAACGGGCGGGGAAGCGACGCTCAAGGACACGACGCTCGAGGTGTGCCCGACGGGTCCCGGGCTCTTCAGCCCCTCGCCGGTCGCGGAGGACGACCCGCTGGTGCAACAGTTGCGACTGGGCGTGGATCTGATTGTGATCGTTGAACTTGGGAGTCATGCAGGCCGGATTCCCGCCCAATGACTCCCGCCCATTGCGGATTTTAGGCCCGACCCATCGAGCGGCTGTTCAAAGCCTTCCGAAGCTGTACCGAGTCGGCCTGCTGGTAACAGCGCAGCACCGTCTTCGGATCCTTCCAACCGCCAAGCTCGCAGAGGACCTTGAGCGGCAAGTCCATCAGGTCGCTGGCGAACTTCCTCCTCAGCGAGTGCCAACCCCGGCCGCGCTTCGGTTCCAGCCCGGCAAGAGCCACGGCCCTGTTCCACCACGTGAGCGCCAAGCTGTTGGAGATCCACGTCCCCGCGTCGGTCGGCGGGGGCAGCACCGGCGCGTCACCGGTTGCGCCGCTCATCCGTCGCGCCTCTTCCAAGGCCGCCAGCGCCCGGTCGGTCACCGGCGTCCTGTGCCCGTAGCCCGTCTTCTCGTGCTCCGCCCTCCACCGCACCTCCCGGCCCTCAAAGTCGACATCCGACCAGCGGAGCTTGCGGATGGCTCCGATGCGGTGACCCGTCTCGTGCGCGAGCACGAGGGCGACATGGAACCGCCACCCGACCTGCCGAGAGACCCCGAGCAGAGCCCGGTATTCCTCCTCGGTGAGAACGACCCGGGCGGGGTTCTTCTCCGTGGGCTTCCTCAGGCCCTTCAACGGATTCCTGCCGAGCAGCGGGCGGCCCCGTTCGTCGTTGGAACGCTCTGCCCAGTTAAGCACCGCCATGAGGAACGCAAGGTCCCATTCGATCGTCCGGTCGCCCACGGGCTTCCCGGACAGGCCGACTCTGCCCGCCCGCCGGGCTCGGATGAATCGGTCCCAGTCCCGCCGCGACAGGGTTTCGGGCCTTCGGTTGGCACCAAAGAACCGGAGGAACATCGCGGTCGCGACCCTATCGTGCCGCCGCGACTTCTCGCGCTTGGCGGGCGTCACCTCCTCGCCGTAGATGTCAAAAAGCGTGCCCAGCGTGAGCGGCTCCGGCTCGGCTTCCGCCTTGCCATTCGGGCCAGGGCTTGCAAACGCGGCGGCGAACTCGTCCGCCTGCCGCTTCGCGCGCCTCCAGTCTCGGTGCTTGAGCGACTTCGTGCGCCTGCGCCCGTTCTCGCGCCACTCGATCTGGTACAAGCCGGTCTTGGGATCGGCGAACACCCTCACCCGGTTCCGGCCCCATTCGCCGGCGCTGTACGAGCGCCGACTTCGTTTCGTGCGTGCCATCATTCGATTCCCCTCGTGATGGACTGCACGACCTGCGCGAAAGAAACTTCGCGACGGGCTGGCCCGTCGTCCAGAGTTGGCGCCCCGGCCGGCTTTGGCGCGGGCGCGCCACGGGGGCGTTGGTTTCTCCCGGTTTGTGGAGGAGCCAGATGTGTTAACGCTTCACGTTAACTTCTGGCCGGGGGATGCCCCCCCCGGACCCCGTACTGCGTCCGTGCGGCGCTCTTGGCCCGTCTCTTCGTGCCATGCGCGCCACGGCCCCCTCGCGGCCCTCAGAAGCAGATGCCAGACCCACCGAGGCGGCGCGGACGACTCAGGCTCCTACCGCTTCCATGATCTCGGTCGCATTAGTCATCCAACCGGCCTGACCTTGATCGATTCCGCTTGGTTTCCCGCATTCGCGAGTTCCCTTGCCAGATCAAGCATCAGACGGCGAGTCGGAGCCAAGTCCGCCGGATTCGGTCCGCTGGCGCTCCCGGGCGCGCTTCTTCTTGCGTTCGCGGTACTCGGGGTCTTTGGCGTACCGCTCCCGGTCGCGTGCCCGCATGCGCTCCCCGTGCTCGGGGTCGGCCCGCAGCTTCCGCTGGCGTTCCAGCTCGCGCTCCCTGTACTTGGGGTCGTTGGCGTACAGCTCCCGATCGCGCTTCCGCTGGCGCTTCAGTTTGCGCTCGCGGTACTCGGGGTCGTTGGCGTACCGCTCCCGGTCGCGTTTCAGTTTCCGCTCGCGGTACTTGGAGTCGTTGGCCCACCGCTCCCGATCACGCTCGCGCTGGCGCTCCCTGTACTCGGGGTCGTTGGCATACCGCTCTCGGGCGCGTTTCAGTTTGCGCTCCCTGTACTCGGGGTCGTTGGTGCGCCGCTCCCGTTCACGCTTTCTCTTGCGTTCCCTCCTGCGGATCGCCGCACATTCCACCGTGCAGGTCTTCGCCGCTCCGCCGCGTTCCGGCGGGATGGCCCCGCCGCACTGCCTACAGACCTTCACGCCGCCTCGGCCTCCAACCACTCCCGAGCGACGGTCTGGCCCGCGTCCGAAAAGCCTCGGGTGTCCGCGCCGTCTGGAGGAGAGTCGCCCTTCGAAACCCTTGAGGGGCGTTTCGAGTCGCCCGGCACCTGAAGAGGAAGAACGAGCGGGCAGCGCCGCTGGGCGCGGCGCACGTCGGCACCCCCCGGCAGATCAAGCGGCAGGTGGGCGAGGCCTAACGCGGGGGGCTGCGGGATTGGGAGCGGCGCCGACGCAAGACTCTGTCGGCCGGTGAGGGTGAGGGG
>VYDD01000483.1 GCA_009843625.1 Gammaproteobacteria bacterium
CCCCATGGGACCGCCCCCCCCGCCGCCGCCCACGGTGGCCACCACCGACTCCCCGTCGAGCGCAACCCCCTCGTAGGCGGGCAGCTTGTCCTCGATGCGGCGCACCAGCCGGTCGGTGAAGTCCGCGCGGGTACCGGTCGGGGCGTCCACGTCGATCATGATCTGGCGGGGCGGAATGGCCTCCGGGAAGTACTCCACCCCCGCGTTGAACCGCCCGAACAGGACCACGGTCACCACGAGCATCGCCGCGCACCCGGCGAGCACGAGGACGGGGTGGTTGAGCGCGCGCGTCAGCTGGGCTTCGTACAAGACGATCGCCCGCTCGAGCCACCAGTGCTGGAAGGCCAGGGCCGCGCGCTTGATCGCGAAGTGGTAGAGGGCCCACAGCAGCCCCGCGGTGACGAGCAGCAGCGCGGCAGTGAGCGGATTGGCGAGCGCGAAGCCGAGTATCACCCCCGCGCTGATTCCGATCAGAGTGAGACGCGCCGCCCGCGTGAGCGGCGGAGGCTCCTCCCCTTCGCGCAGGATGAACATCGAGCACAGCGTCGGAACGATCACCAGCGCCACGAAGAGCGAGCTGGAGAGCGTCACGATGAGGGTCGTGGGCAGGTAGCCCATGAACTCGCCCGAGATGCCCGGCCAGAACAGGAGCGGTGCGAACGCCGCCAGGGTGGTGAGCGTAGCGGCGATCACCGGACCCGCCACTTCGCCCGTGGCCTTCTTGGCCGCCAGCCTCCGGTCCCACCCGCGCTCCACGTAGCGGTAGATGTTCTCCACCACCACGATCGCGTTGTCGACCAGCATCCCCAGCGCCAGGATGAGCGAGAAGAGCACGACCATGTTCATGGACACGCCCAGCAGCCTGAGGATCCCGAAGGACAGGAACATCGACGAAGGGATCGAAATGGCGACGAAGAGCGACGTGCGCAGCCCCAGGAAGAACAGCAGCACGCTCACGATCAGGATGAGCCCGGAGATGATGTTGTTCTCGAGCGAGCTCACCATGGAGAAGATGTCGCGCGACATGTCGCCGGTGATCTTCACCGTCATGGTCGCGGGAAAGAGCGGCGTCATCTCGTCGATGACCGCCCTCACCTGGTCCGCGGTCTCGATGATGTTCTCTCCCGAGCGCTTGACGATGTCCAGCGTCACCACCGGTGACCCGTCGAGGCGGGCGTAGGTCTCGCGCTCGGAAAAACCGAATTCCACGTCGGCCAGGTCGCGCACGTAGATGGGGCCCGCGTCGTCGGCGGTTATGACCAGATCCTGAATCAGCTCGGGATCGTCGAACTCGCCGTCCACCCGCACGAGGAACCTCTGGTTGCCCACGTCGATGGAGCCGCCCGGGATGTTGACGTTCTCGGCCGCGATCGCGTCGATGACGTCCTGGAGCGCCAGGTTGTAGAACTGGAGTCTCGACAGGTGGACATCGACCTTCACCTCGCGCTCGAGCCCGCCCCGCACATCCACGCGCAGAATCTCGGGAACACTCTCCAGCTCATCCTGCAGGTCTTCGGCGATCTCCTTCAGGTAGACCAGGTCGAAGTCGCCCGCGAGGTTCACCTGCATGATCGGGAGTTCGGAGAAGGTGAACTCCAGGATGGCCGGCTCTTCCGCGTCCTCGGGCAGCTCGGGCTTGGCCAGGTCGACCTTCTCGCGTATCTGCTGGAGCGCCTCCTCGATGTTGACCGTGGTCTCGAACTCGGCGGTTACGCTGGAATAGCCCTCGATGGAAGTGGAGGAAAGCTCCTTGATGTCGGAGATGGTGCTGAGTTCCTCCTCGATCGGGCGGGTGACCAGTGTTTCGATGTCGGCAGGCGACACCCCCGGGTAGATGGTATTCACGGCGATCAGCGGGATCTCGATCTCCGGGAACGATTCCTTCGGGATTACCTGGTAGGAGGTCAGGCCGGTGATCGTGATGAGGATCAGCAATACCACGGAACTGGTGCGGTGGTCGATGGCGAAGCTCGTCAGCACGAATTCCTTGAAACGCGCCAGGTAGCCCGCGTCGCGGCGGGGCCGCCCCGCCCCCACGTCCTGGGCCGTCGCGTCCGTCCCTCCGCCCGTCCGTTCGTCCCTGAACTCTGACATATCCGTCTCTCTTGGGTTCCGTCTCTCTTGGGCTCAATCAGTTGGGTTGTGCAGTCAGTTCACCACCCGCACCCGGTCGCCGTCGGCGATCAGCTGCTGGCCGATGACGACGAGCCGGTCTCCGGCCCGAAGGCCTTCCTCGATGACGACGAGGTTGCGCTGGGCGGGTCCCAGCTGGACATCGCGCAACCGCGCCACTCCGTCGTCACCGGCACCTTCCACCACGTACGCGACGTAGCCATCCTCGACCCTCAGCAGCACCTCGCGGGGGACCACCACCACGTCCGTGCGGGTCTCGCGAACGATCTCGATGTTGGCCACCATCTCCGGCTTGATGAGCCCGCCGGGATTGGCGAGGGTCAGCTCGACCGGAAACGTGCGGTCCTCCGGATCGACCGCGGCCCCGACATAGGTGATGTCGCCCTCGAAGATCTCGCCCTCGAGCACCTGGAAGGTCACGGTGGCCGCGGAGCCTGGCCGTACGTTGAGCGCGAACCGCTCGGGCACGCCGCCACGGATGCGCACCGGGTCCAGATCCACCACGCGGGCCACGGGCGTCCCCGGCATGATCATGCTGCCGAGTTCGATGTCCCGGGAATCGAGCACGCCCCCGAACGGTGCCCTGATGACGGTGGCGTCGAGCCGGGCGGAGAGCGCGGTCAGGCTCGCCGCCGACTGCTCGGCCGCGTAGCGGGCCTCCAGGTACTGCAGCTCGGACCCGACCTGATCCTCCTCGAAGAGCCGCCTGTACCGCTCCCAGGTCTCCTGCGCCAGGTCCGCGCGGGCGCGCGCCTCGTCCACCTGCGCCCGCAACTGCGTATCGTCCAGCCGGGCCACCGCCTGACCAGCCCGTACCGGACTCCCCTGGTCCACCAGGATCGAGGCCACGAGCCCTGCTTCGGTGGCCGACACGACTACGTCGCGGTTCGCGCGCACGGTGCCCGTGAGCCGGATCAGCTCGGTGAAGCCGGTGGGCGCGATCGGCTCCACCTCCACGTTGATCACGCGCGTGGCGCCTTCGATGATGGGCGGAATGGTGTCGCCCGCCTCCGCGCTGCTGCTGCAGGCGGCCACGACCCCCGCAAGCCCCAGCGCCACTCCCCTTGTCATCCGCCGTACTGCTCGATTCATCGTCGTTTCCTCGAAGACTTCGTGTTGTCTACTGTCCGTCCGCCTGCCTGAATTGCGAATCCACCATGGGCACGGCGCAGACCGCTTCGTCGAGCTGCGCCCAGGCCACCAGGTAGTCGTACACGGCCTGCGCGTAGTTGAACTCGCTCTGTCTGAGCGCCACTTCGGCGTCCGTGAGCTCGAGTTGGCCGCTCAGGCCTTCCCGGTACTGCGCGGAGGCGATCTCGAAGCCGCGCTGCGCCTGTCCGACGGCCAGCCTCTGCCCCTGCGCCCGCGCCCGCGCCTCGTCGGCCAGTTCGATCAGCGACTTGACCTGGCTCGCCGCCTGGTCGCGCGCGAAGCGGAACTGGGTCTCGGCCTGCCGCCACGCCGCCCGGCGCTGGTCCACGCGCGCGTCCTTGCGGAAGCCCTCGAAGATCGGGACGCTCACCGAGATGCCGACGGCCTGCGCCGACGCCCGCGACATCGGATCGCCGAAGAAGTCCGGCGCTCCGTTCTGCTGGGCCTGGAGGATGTAGTTGCCGAAGAACGAGACGGTGGGCAGGTACTGCATTTGTTCCAGGCGCATCTCGGAGTGGCGCAGGCGCTCGGCCATCTCCAACTGGCGCAGATCCGACCGCCGTTCCCATGCCTGCTGGACCCGCTGCTCGGCGGCGCCCTGCAGCGGCGCCGAACCGGCGAACGCCAGGATCGCACGGTTGGCCGGCGTGTTGCCTGCGGGATCGTCCAGATCCATCGAGGCCAGGGACCCGGCCACCTGCAGGCTCTCCTGGTCTTCCAGCGCGAGTTCCACCGCGAGCACCCGGCGGAACTGCATCGCGGCGTTTTCTGCGCGGCGCAGGTTCGGTTCCAGGTTGGCCAACTCGACCTCGATGCGGAGCTGGTCGTAGTCAGACGCCAGCCCGGCCCGGTTCATCGCGCTGGTCTCTTTCAGCGACTGGCGCACCCGGGTGACCGAATTGCGTGTGAGCCGTTCCTGTTCCTGCGCGAGGAGCAGGTCGTAGTAGGCCAGCCGCACCCGCGTGACCAGGTTCTGGCTGCGCCCGCGCACGAACTCCTCCTGGATCGACGCCAGACGCTGGGCAGCCCCCAGGCCAACGAACACACGCGCATCGAAGAGGGGTTGCTCCACGACTATGCTCGTGTTCCAACTGTTGTCGGCTCCGAACTGCACCTGGATGAGATCGTCGGGGCCCGCATCGGGATCGAAGAAAGCCGGCATGAAAGTCACGGCGGGAGAGACGTTGCGCGTGTAGTTAGCGTCCATGCTGATCGTGGGCAGAACGCCGCCCCAGGCTTCCGACACCTGCTCGTGCGCAAGGTCCAGGGCAAAGCGCGCGTCGCGCACGTCGCGGTTGCGGCGGAGCGCCATGGACACCACCTCCGGGAGCGTGAGCACCTCGCCCGGCGGTGCAGCGGCCGAAACCGGCTCCTGGGCACCAAGAAAGGCCGGCAACGCGGTCTCAACGGCCACGATCATGAAGAGAACAGCGTTCACTACTACCCCCAGGATCCCCACATTCCGCCTGACTCCCGTCCACCGCCGCCCACTATCGTTCATCATCCGTATGCCTCGCTGTATTCGGTTTGCTGGTATTCGTCTGTTTCCCCGGCACGGTTCGGTCCGGCCTGCTCCCCGCCCTGCACCTCGCTGAGCAATTTGCGGGTTCCGAGGCCCAGCAGCATCCGCCGGGCGGAAGCCCGGTAGGCGTCCCGGAACTCGGTCTCGCTCAGGCTCAGTAGTCCCCGCATGTAGATCGTGATCAGGCCATGGGAATGGGCCCACATGGTCATCCCCACGTCGCGGATATCGGCTTCGGCCCTCAGGTACCCGGCATCCACGCACTCGCGCACCCGGTCCATCCAGAACTGGTGTGTAGCGTGAGCATGGGCAGCCACTTCGGGCGGGTAGTCCGACCAGCCGAAGCGCTCCGGCGAGAGGTACATCATCTCGTACCAGCGCGGATGCGTCAGGGCGAAATCGAGGTTCTCCTCCCCGGCGCGCCGGAACCGCTCGAGGGGCGTGGCGGCCGAGAGCGCCCGGTAGATGTAGGCAGCCGACTGCCGGTAGGCTTCGCGCACCATGTCGCGCAGCACTTCGTCCTTGCTGGCGTAATGGCGATACAGCGCAGGCGCGGTCACGCCCAGCCTGGCCGCCAGGTTGCGCATGGAAAGCGCCCTGAGCCCTCCACAAAGATAGAGTTCGGTCGCGTGGCTTCGGATGTCGTCTCGCTGAATGGCCATGTGAACAGTGTAAACAAATCGCTCGGCGGGTTCAACGGCCCGGCATCGCGCCCGGTCCCGCGGCGTGGCATGGGCCCTCCTGGTTTTCTAACTTCCGGGCGGTCCCGTCGCATTCGACAACCCCTGCCACGTTCACAGACCCCCGCCACGCCGAATCTGTTGCCGGAGACTTCCATGCCACGCTCTGACGTTTCGCTCCGCCTGGTGCCCGTTCTTCGCCTGTTGCCCCTTGTCCTCGTTCCGCTGACCCTGGCCGCCTGCGCCGCAGGCCGCGCGGATCCCGGGCCGGCCCCCTCGCCCGCGGGACCGGATCGGGACGACGACGCCATGTCGTCCTACTCCGAGGTGATCACCGGCGACGCCGTCAGCGACGACGGCCTGTTCGCCGTTCACCAGGTCGACACGGACTTCTTCTACGAGATCCCCATCGAACAGTTCGGGCGCGAGATGCTGGTGGTGTCACGGATCTCCCGCACCGCGGAGAATGTGGGCTGGGGCGGCGCCAAGGAGGGGACGGCGGTGGTGCGCTGGCAGCGGCGCGGCGACCAGGTGATGCTGCGCCAGGTGAGCCACGAGAACTACGCCGACCCGGAGAGCACCATCTATCAGTCGGTGCTGAACTCCAACTTCGAGCCCGTTATTCACGTCTTCGACGTCGAGACCGTGTCCGAGGACTCGTCGGCCGTCGTCATTCAGGTCAACGACCTGTTCGAGAGCGACGTGCCGCTTTTCGGCATTCGTCCGCAGCGGCGGGAGCAGTACGAGGTTCGCAGCCTCGACGGGGACCGCACCTTCATCGAGTCGGTGCGCAGCTTCCCGCGCAACGTCGAGGTGCGCCGGGTGGTCACCTACCAGGCCACCGAGGCTCCGTCCGACGCCGAGTCGAACACGCTCTCGCTCGAGATGAACCACTCCATGCTGCTGCTGCCGGACGAGCCCATGCAGCCGCGCCTGTGGGACGAGCGGGTCGGCTACTTCTCCGTGACCCGCCCCAACTACGGGCTGGACGAGCAGCGCGCCGAGCAGGAGCGCTTCATCACTCGCTGGCGCCTCGAGCCCTCCGACCCGGAGGCGTGGGCGCGCGGAGAGCTGGTCGACCCCGTCAAGCCCATCATCTACTACGTGGATCCCGCGACGCCGGACAAGTGGCGCCCGTACATCATCCAGGGCGTGAACGACTGGCAGGTGGCGTTCGAAGCGGCGGGATTCAGCAACGCCATCGAGGGGCGCGAGCCCCCCTCGCCGGAGGAGGACCCCGACTGGAGCCCCGAGGATGCGCGCTATTCGGTGATCCGCTACCTGGCTTCATCGGTCCAGAACGCATCGGGACCTCACGTCCACGATCCGCGGACCGGCGAGATCCTCGAGAGCGACATCCAATGGTACCACAACGTGATGAACCTGCTGCGCAACTGGTACCTGGTGCAGACCGCGGCCCGCGAGGAGAACGCGCGCGGGGTGAAGTTCGACGACGAGGTGATGGGCGAGCTGATCCGCTTCGTCTCCGCGCACGAGGTGGGGCACACCATCGGGCTGCCGCACAACATGAAGTCTTCGGCCGCGTATCCGGTCGACTCGCTGCGCACGAGCTTCACCTGCGCGATGGGGACGGCGGCCTCGATCATGGACTACGCCCGCTTCAACTACGTGGCGCAGCCGGGAGACGACGCCTGCGTGCTGCCCCGCGTGGGCCCGTACGACATCTATTCGGTCCGCTGGGGCTACCGGCCTATCCCGGACGCCGGTGCTCCGGAAGAGGAGAGGCCGACGCTGCACAAGTGGATTCTGGACACCGGCGATGACCCGGTGTATCGCTTCGGCGATCCCAGCCAGACCGACCCGGAGTCGCTGACCGAGGCCATCGGCGACGACGCCATGCTCGCGTCAGAACTGGGTATCGCCAACCTCAAGCGCATCGCCACCTCACTGCGCGACTGGACCTACGAGGAAGGCGAGGGATACGCGCAGCTGCGCGAGCTGCACCAGCAGATCGGCGCGCAGTGGAACCGCTATTCGGGTCACGTGCTCACCAACGTCGGCGGAGTGCGCTGGAACCGGAAGAGCCAGGATCAGGACGGCTACCCGTACCAGCGCGTGGAGCGGGAGACGCAGGAACGAGCCATGGCGTACCTGGACGAACAGGTCTTCCGCACGCCCGCGTGGCTGATCGATCCCGACATCCTCGACCGCGTGCAGGGCTCCGGGACGCCCGACATGCTGGGGGGCTGGCAAGCCTCCGCCCTGAACCGGCTGCTCGACGTGGACCGCATGAAGCGCCTGATCGAGCAGGAGGCGTTCGATGGGGCGGCGGCCTATGGGCTGAACGAGATGCTCGACGACCTGCGCGGCGCGCTCTGGAGCGAGACGGCGAGCGGCGAAGCCACGGACACCTACCGGCGCAACCTGCAGCGGGTGCATCTGGAGCGCTTCGCCGAGCTGATGGGGGACGAGGAAGCCCTCGCCACCGACATCGTGCCCGCGGTGCGCGGGCAGCTCGCGACGCTGGCCGGGGAGGTGCGCTCAGGTGCCGGACGCACGGGCGACCGGGCGACCCGGCTCCACTACGAGGACGTGCTGGTGCGCATCGAGGCCATGCTGGATCCGGCGAACGGGAGTTGACGCGTGGAGCGGGGGCCGCGGCGCCCTTCCGGCCGCGGGCGTTCCGGCCCCCGTGGTGGCTGAAAAACCCGCACGCCCAGACGCTCGCGGGGTCATTCTTCCGTCCCGCCGGCTGGCATCCGCTCGAGCGTTGCCGGCTGGATACCCCGGACGGCGACTTCCTCGACCTCGACTTCACCCCCGATCCGGGCCCGGACGCCCCCATCGCGCTCGTGCTCCACGGTCTGGAGGGCTACATCCGCCGTCGCTACGCCGCGGGCGTGCTGAGCCGCCTGTTCGACTGCGGCGTGCGGGGCGTCGGGCTGAACTTCCGCGGCTGCGGGGGAGAAGTGAACCGGACCGCCCGTTTCTATCACGCCGGGGAAACGGGCGACCTGTCCTTCGTCGCGGAGCACCTCCGGCGCCGCCATCCCGGCCGGCCCATGGGCGCGATCGGCTTCAGCCTGGGGGGCAACGTCATCCTCAAGTACCTGGGCGAGAGGGGAGCGGAAAGCCCGATCGGCGCCGCCGCAACCATCTGCGTCCCTTTCGATCTGGCCGCATCCTGCGACCGGATCAGCAGCGGCTTCATGGGCGGCCTCTACACCAGCTACTTCCTGCGTTCGCTGCGAAGGAAGGTGCTCGCCAAGCAGGCGCTGCTCGACCGCATCATCGACACCGGGCCGGCGCTTCACGCCCGCACCCTGCGCGAGTTCGACGACGCGCTCACGGCGCCGCTGCACGGCTTCGCCGACGCCGCCGACTACTACGCCAGGGCAGACGCGCGTCCGTTCCTCGCGCGCATCCGGGTGCCGGCGCTGCTCATCCAGAGCGGCGACGACCCCATTGCGAGCCCCGACGCCATCCCCGACGAGCAGGTGGCGTCCAACCCTCACCTTGTGGCTGCGTTCGCCCCCGGCGGCGGTCACGTCGGCTTCGTCCAGGGCGAGACGCCATGGCGCGCGTCGATTCACGCCGACGGCGAGGCCGTTCGCTTCCTGGTGCACCATCTGAGCCCGAAAGACTGACGACGCCCGCAACAACCGACCCGGTGCCTTGCCCGGAACCGGTTACGCCCCTTGACGAGTTGCGGCTCTCCTTGTAGCGTTCGCGCGTTTGCTCCGCCGGGGGTTCACGCCCCGGCGCCCAGATCCGCAGCTTCAGATTCATCTGCCGTACGCATCATCCGCCGTAGCCACTCGCCGCAAGGCCTTTTCGTATTTGTCTCACCACCGTCGGGATCGCGCCGCTTGCGGCAATTTCTCGCCCTCTGCCGGTCCCGCGTCATCAGGAGGAAGAAGTAGCATGAGAACGACTGGAACCGTGAAATGGTTCAACGACGCCAAGGGGTATGGGTTTCTGGATCCCGAAGGGGGGAACCAGGACTGCTTCGTCCACTACTCGGCCATCTCGGGAGACGGTTTCCGCTCCCTGACCGAGGGCGAGCGCGTCGAGTTCGACATCGTTGACGGCCCCAAGGGCCCTGCAGCGGAGAACGTGGTCCGGCTGGAGTCCTGAACGCAGCCGCGGCTCAGACCTGGAAGAAGGCTCGGCCCTGCCAGCTTTGGCGGGCCGGGCCTTCCCATTTCCCTCCCCTGAACTCCTCCAGCCGCGTGATGGTGTTGTTGAACACGGGCGTGTCCAGCGTCACCTCCCCGGCGTCCGCCAGCTTCCTGAACCCTCCCCGGCTCACCCGCTCGACGCCGCGGGACGAGCGGTAGTACACAGGCGTGTTGTCGACGAGCCGGGACCCGATCTCGGCTTCCAGCTCCTTGAGCATGTGCACCAGGGCGTCGATCGAGCAGCCCGACGGCGGCGTTACGCTCTCGTCCACCGCAACCGCCAGGAACCGGTCGTAGAGCCAGGCCCGTCCCGCCGCCAGTGGGGCTCCATGGGCCTTCCAGCGGGACAGGAAGCCGTCCACGCGCTCGAACAGCGCGGCGCACTCCCGCTGAGACAGGGGTCGCTCGCTCGCGAACACCCAAAGCCGCGCCTGGTCGGGCAGGCGCTCGAAGACGGAATCGGTCTGCTGTGTCCTGGTCACCTATTCCTCACGCGCGAGGGAATCGCCCGCACCCTTCCCGAGCAGGACCGCCATCCAGCGGAGATCGGGGGTGTTTTCGAGCAGGATCTTGAGAATCATGGTCAGCGGAATCGACAGGAACATCCCCAGTGGGCCCCAGACCCATCCCCAGAAGATGAGGGAGAGGACGACGACGAGGGTTGAAAGGCCGAGCCGGCGACCCATCAGGTTGGGTTCGATGATGTTTCCGAAGACGGTGTTGATGCCCAGGTAGACGACGCCCACGCCCAGCGCCGAGCCCAGGCCGAACTGGATGAGCGCCAGCAATACCGCAGGCACCGAGGCGATCACGGAGCCGATGGTGGGAATGTAGTTGAGGACGAAGCCGATGAGCCCGAGCAACACCGGAAAGTCGAGGCCGATGGCCGCCGCGAAAAGACCGATGGTGATCCCCGTGGCCAGGGAAACCAGGGTCTTGATGGTCAGATAGGTCTGGACTTCGCGAACGATCTTGGTCAGCCTGATCGAGTCGTCCCCGACATCGCCCAGCGCCATGCGCAGCTTGCGCGGGAAGACCGCCGCCTCGGCCAGAATGAAGACCATGATCAGCAGGACCAGGAAGGTGTCGGTCACCAGGGCCAGGACCCGCTGGATGGTGCCGGTGGCGAAGTCGAGCGCTGCTTCGAACGAGAACAGGTCGGTCAACGCCGCGAAGACGTTGCCCACGAGGGGAAGCTCGACCTCGGCCAGCCTCGCCTCCCATACTTCCCAGAGCAGAAGCAGACGAATCTCGTATGCGGGATAGCGGGCCTGGAATTCGGCGAACGCCTGACTCGCCAGCAGGAGCAGGCCTCCCACGACGGCGGCCACCAGCAGCACGGAGATCAGGATGGCGAGCGGGGAGGGCACGCCATACCGGCGCAGCCACATCATCACCGGAAGGGTGAGGAATGCGAGGACCAGTGCCAGGAAGAAGAGCGAGAGAATGCTGGCCGCCAGCTTCAGGCCGGCGACGACGACCACGACCGATGCGAGGACCCCCAGCACGCGGGCGCCGCGCTTGTCTTCCTGTCGTTCCAGCATTCGCGATCTACCAGTGAGCGAGACCGGAGCATCCGGGCGCTACGCCCTCCCCGAGTCCGACGAGGTGCTCCTGCGTGAATGTAGGGTCGACACGCTGCGCGCCGGAGGCAAGGGCGGGCAGCATCAGAACGTGACCGACAGCGCCGTCCGCCTCACGCATCTCCCCACCGGCATCGTGGTAACGGCCCGGGAGCGCCGCAGCCAGCACCGCAATCGGCAGGTCGCTCTGGCCAGGCTTCGCCGGCGGCTCGAGGAACATCTGGCGCGGAAGCCGAAGCGAATTCCCACGCGCGTGCCCGAGGCCCAGAAGCGCAAGCGGCTGGAGGCGAAGCGCAGGCGCGGGCAGGTGAAGCGGTTGCGGCGGAGGCCGGAGGAGGAGGGCTAGGGCATCCTCTCGATCCTCCAGATGTCGACGTGGTCCAGGTCGAGGCTGTCCTGGCGGATCGTTATGAGATGATCGGCGCTGAAGGAGGGCGCGGCGCGTTCCTTGCGCGCGGGGGCGGGAACGGTGCCGAGTAATCGTCCCTCGGTATCGAAGAACTCCCAGCGGTTGCCGGCCGTTCGGATCACCTCCACCCAAAGCTTGCCGTCGGGAGCGATGAAGATGCCCTGGATGAAGGATTTCGCCTCCGGCCGGCTCGGTCGCCGGGGATCGCACTCCGCATCCGGCCGCTCGGCAATGAGTTCCTCGAAGTCCCTGTTCCCATCCGCCCATTCCTCATCCGAAATGGGCTCGGGCGGAAGGGGACGTTCGATTACGCGCAGGGTATCGCCGTTGCCCGCGGTGACCGCGATTCGATACGCATCCGTCATCGCCGAATACATCACGGCGCCGGGACCGGGGTGCTGAGCCAGCCCGGGACCGAACGGGATGGGGAAAAGGCTGATCGTTCCGCCGTATCGGCAGATGATACTGCCAGCCGGACCCGGCGGGCGCTGGAGCCACGACAGCGTGTCGCCCGTCTCGCCGCGGACGTCGTGGCCGACGAACAGAGACTCGACTCCGGTCGCATCCCTGAGAAGTCCGAGTCGATAGAACTCGTCCGGGCCGACGGGCATAAGCCGAATGCCGGCGGGGTCGCCGCTGAAGCTCCCCTCGACCCGCTGCTGTCCGAGCCACTCGCCGTCGGCGGAGAACGCTCCGATGCGACCCAGACTGGAATCCAGGGTCAGGAGACGGTCGCCCATCCATGCAACCGAATACAGACTTCGAAACTCGCCCGGGCCATCACCGTTCCGGCCGAAGGTGCGCCGATGGACCCCGTCCAGGCCGAAGACCCGGACTTCGTCGTTGAAGCCGTCGGCAACGAACACGGCCTCATCCGGCCCGAGAGCGGCGCTGTTGACCCGGCCGAACTCCTCTGGAGCGCCCGTTTCCGACAGGGACTTCGGGCCGATGGACACGACCGGGGTAAGCTGCCATTCGGGCGCGGTGCCCGTGTTGGTCACGCGCACGATGCCACCGACGGTGTCGGTCGTGATCGTGAGGTCGGTGGCGGGCGGGGCTTCCGACGCACAGGCCGCGGCGACCCCCGCCAGGAGCGCCAGGACGGGACAGGCGAACGGGAGCCTGCCGGGCGAGCCGAGGTTCATGGTGTCCTCCCCAGGGGACAGCTCAGGTGAGCGTGAAGCTGTTCACTCGGAATCGTCTCATGGTCCGAATATTGCTCAACCGATGTCTGTCCGGCCAGCATGCCGTCCGGGCCCTCGAATGCCCTTCTTCAACCTCCACCAGCGGGGTTCTCATGAAACGGTTTCCCACACTCCTGCTGCCCACACTCCTGACCGCCGTCCTCCTCACGCTGGCAGCGCCTGTTCGTGCGCAGGCCACGTTGTCCCTCACGGGCGGGGTGAACCGGACCTCCCTGAGCACCGACGCGGACGGAGCATCTTCGGTTTTCGAGTCTCTTACGACGATGTCGATCGGTCTCGCCGCCACCCTTCCGGTCTCGGACCGCTTCGGGCTCCAGCTTGGGGGCCGCTACGTCCAGAAGGGAGGGCGCCTGGATGTGCTTGGGGTATTGGGGATGATGGGTGACATGTTCGGCGGATTTGAGGAAATGCCGCCGGGCGCGAGCTTCGACGCGGACTACGAGATGGACTATGTCGAGCTCTCGGCCCTGGCCAGAGTCGAATTCCCGCTGTCGGGCGACCGCGTGTCCGGACACCTGCTCGCGGGACAGGCGCTGGGCCTGCAGTCATCATGCGAAGCAGTCGTCCGCCTCAGCGGTCTGGAGGAGCCCCCATTCAACGTCAGCAGTGATTGCGAGGAAGGCGGGCTCGATTTGCGGAAGATCGATTTCGGCCTCGCCGGGGGCGCCGGAATCGACATCGGATTGACCGACTCAATCGATGCGCACCTGGGCTTGCTCTATGCCCTGGGGCTCTCCAACCTCTTCGAGGACTTTGGCGGATCGGCGAAGCACCGGGCGCTCACGATTCGGACGGGTCTGGTGTTGCCGATCGGCTGAAGCCGGAAACCGTGGGAGCACCCGGACTTCCCCACCGAACAGACACGACGGAGACAGACAGAGCATGGTGAATCCCACACGAAGACCTCACCCGGACGAGTACGCCGACTTGTACGCAAGCTACGTCGGCGCCGTCGAGGAACCGCTTCTCAAAAGGCTTGAGAGCGAGGCCGCGGAGTGGCGTGATCTCCTCGCGGCCGTGCCGCCTGAAAGGGAGGGGTATCGCTACGCCCCGGGGAAGTGGTCGATCCGCGAAGTGGTGGGACACGTTATCGATGCCGAACGGATGTTCAGCGTGCGCGCAATGGCCTTCGCGCGCGGGGACGCGTCACACTATCCGTCGTTCGACGAGAATGCCTATGCGGCCGAATCCGGGGCCGGCCAGCGCACCCTTGCCGACCTCTCGGAGGAGCTGTCGGCGGTTCGGACGGCAACCCTCCTGCTGCTGCGCAGCTTCCCGGAGGACGCATGGAGCCGGCGCGGCGTGGCCAGCGGCTACGAGTTCACGGTCAGAAGTCTGGCCTGGATCATCGCCGGGCACTCGCGTCATCACCAGCAGGTGCTGATGGAGCGCTATCTGGCGTAACTCGGCGCTACCCGGCTTCCCGCGCTTCCCGCGTCAGCGTCTCCAGCATCTCCATGTAGAACGCGCGCTGCGCCTGCTGGTCCTGCGTGAGCGGGGCGACCACGCCCTCCACGGCGCCCGTAAGGCGGGCGAGGCGGCTGGCCAGCTCACCGAATTCGCGGCGCAGGTCGCGCAGCTTGGCGGCGCGGGGGCCGACGTCGTCCGCGGCGATGCCCTCCAGCACCTCCTCGATGCGCGACCCTTCGGAGGCCACCTGGGCTCGCGCTTCGGCCAGCTCCAGCAAAGTGGCTGTCCAGGCTGCCCTTACGTCGACAGGCACGTCGATTCGCGGATCCTCCCGCACCGGGAAACGTTGCGCGGACTCGACGCCCGAAGCCTGCAGGCGCGCGGTGTAGGCGCCGGGGACGACCAGCGGGCCCCGTCCGGCTTCCACCTGATGGCGCATGTCCCACACCACCCGGTTCATCCCCTGCCCCGTGGTTCCGTCCACCGTCGCGACGGTGGCGCCGCCTTCGTCTTCGATGGCGATGCTCACTGTCCCTTCGGTCCCTTCCTCGGCAAGCCAGTAGTCGAGGATGGCGCCGTTGGGCGGATTCTCGGCCTGGTAGTGCACGTCACCGGCGTGGGCGGCTCCGCCTGCCCGCCGGATCTGGGTAGCGGGCTCGATGGTGAACAGGTGGGCCGGGCCGGCCATGACCTCCGGCGTCAGTTCCTGCAGCGCGTTGATCTGGTCGAGGATCCAGATTCCGCGCCCGTGGGTCCCGAGCACGAGGTCGTTGTCGCGCGGATGGATCACGAGGTCGTTGAACGGGAGCGTCGGCATCCCGCCTCGCAGTTCGGTCCAGTGCTCCCCGCCGTCCATCGTGTAGAAGAGCCCGATCTCGGCGCCCAGGAAGAGCACGGAGGGATTGCGCGGGTCTTCGCGCACCGTCCGCAGCACGCGCTCCGCGGGCAGATCGCCTGTGATCGAGACCCAGGTCTCGCCGTAGTCGTCGGAGCGGTACAGGTAGTTGGCGTAGTCGTCGTTGCGGTAGTTGTTCCAGACCGCGTAGACGCGCGCCTCGTCGTGCCGGGAGGGCTCGATGCCGTTCACCCACGCCCCCGGAGGAAGGCCGGGAAAGTCGGGGAAGACGGAAGGCTCGTCCGAATCGGAAACGTCGCGGGCGGCGACATCGGTCCAGCGCTCGCCGCCGTCGCGTGAGACGTGCAGGCGGCCATCGGCGGTGCCGGCGTAGATGAGTCCCTGCCTGAGCGGGCTCTCCGCAACGGCCGAGATGGTGGGATAGTAGGGAACGCCGTCGTCCAGGGAAGGCGTGAGGTCGTCGGGCATCTGCCCCATGACCGGAAGCGTGCGCCGGTCCACGCCGGTGGTGAGGTCGCCGAGCGCCTGCCACGAGTTCCCCTGGTCGGTGGTCTTCCACATGGTCCGGGTCCCGGCGTACAGGGTGGACCCGTCGTGGGGAGAGATGATGAAGGGACCGTCCCAGTTCGCGGGCTCCATGGCGTTGCCGAGGCGCTGCTCCTCGAAGGTGCCCACCTCCCTCCACGTCTCCCAGTTGCGGCGGCCCGCGATATTTCCCTCGGGATTGCCGGGCCGGATGCTGGTCCGCTGTCCGCTCCGAATATCGAGTCTGGATAGTCCCAGATATTGTGATTCCGTATATATGATATAGTTGTTGGTCGTATCCGGTATATTCACAAAGCCATCGCCGCCTCCGAGGCGGGTCCAGTCGCTGTTGACGATCCCCTCCGCGCGATACGTCTCGCTGGGTCCCATCCACGAGCCGTTGTCCTGAAGTCCCCCATAGACGTTGTAGGGCTCGGCCATGTCCACCTGGACCCGGTAGTACTGGCTCACCGGCAGGTCGGAGATGTAGAGCCAGTTCAGGCCGCGGTCGTAGGAGATCCCGAGCCCGCCGTCGTCGGCCTTCATCACGTGGCGCGAGTCGTCGGGGTTGACCCAGACCAGGCGGTCGTCGCCGTGCAGGCTCTGCGGTGGCACCGTGAAGGTGCGTCCCCCGTCGTCGGAGAAGGAGTAGCTGTTCACCATGTAGATGCGCTGGTCGTCGCTCGGGTCGACCAGGATCTGGCTCGCGTACATGGGCCGGGGATTCCAGTCGCTCATGAACTCCCAGGTGTCGCCGCGGTCCTCGGACCGGTAGATGCCAGCGCGGCGCTCCGTGTATGCGGTGGAGGCGTTGTAGCGGTAGCCCTGCTCCACGCTCACGTAGACGATGCGCGGGTCGCTCCGGTAGATGGAGATGCCGATGCGTCCCAGGATGCCATCCGGGAGCCCGCGCGCGATGCCGGGCCCTGACAGCCGATCCCAGGTGTCGCCGCCGTCGGCGCTGCGGTAGAGCGCGCTCCCCGGGCCGCCGCCGTGGAACCCCCAGGGACGGCGCCGCCGCTGGTAGGTGGCGGCGTAGACGATGTTCGGATCGGCCGGGTCGAGCGCCACGTCCACCACGCCGGTGTCCTCGTCGACCTGGAGGATGGGCTGCCAGGTCGCGCCCCCGTCGGCGCTCCGGTACAGGCCGCGCTCGTCGTTGGGACCCCACAGGTGGCCCATCGCCGCGACGTAGACGAGATCGGGGTCGTCGGGGTGGAAGGCGATGCGCCCGATGTGCTTGCTGTCGTGAAGCCCCACGTTCGTCCACGTCTCGCCACCGTCGGTGCTCTTGTACACGCCGTCGCCCCACGACGAGCTCTGCCGGTTCGCCCGCTCACCGGTGCCGACCCACACGACCGAGGTGTCCCGCTGGTGCAATGCGATCGCCCCCACCGAGTGGGTGCCCTCGTTCTCGAACACCGGCACCAGGGTGATGCCGTTGTCGGCGGTCTTGTAGACGCCCCCGGTCGAGGAGGCGACATAGAACTTGATGGGGTCGCTTTCCGCGACCGCCAGGTCCACGATCCGCCCGCTCATGACGGCGGGGCCGATGTTGCGGGGGCGGAGGCCGTCCAGTTGGCCGGTCGTGACCTGGCCAGACAAGGGAGCCACGGCCACGATGCCGATGCAGAGACAGGTGAAGCCGAGCATGGAGGCGAAGAGGCGGCGAGGATGGGCGCGGGGGCAGGCGGTCGCTGGGCTGGGATGGATCATCGAGCGGTCCGTGGCCAGGGGGATGCAACTCCGGGACGACTTCCAACTTCGGCTGCGGCACGGAGGCGATCAACCTCCCCTCCATCAAGCCACGCGGGTGCACGAACGCCGAGTGCCGGTGTACCACGTGCCGGCGCCAGAGAGTGCAAGTCAGACGCTTCCGCTGGCATATGCACTCGTCTCGCAGGAGCCACCGACGAACCTGATCGGAGCCTAAATGAAACAACTCACCTTGATCCTTTTCGCCGTGCTTTCATTGTTCGCGCCCCCGCAGCCCGCGCGGGCGCTGCAGGAGAACATCACCCTCGGCGCCCACTTGGGGACGCTTGGGATGGGCGCCGATGTCGGGGTTGCCGTCAACGAGACCTTTGGGCTCCGAGGTGGAGGCGGTTTTTACGGATTCGGTCTGGACCTGACCGGCAGGTTCGGGCTCGCCGACAACCGTACGGCCGAACTGTCCCTGCCGAGCGCAATGTTCACGATCGGCGCAGAGGTCTCGTCTGGCGCTCTCCGTGCCGGAGCGGGCCTGCTGATCCGCGCAGGCGACCCCGTCTACGAGATCACCTACGGAAACGGCGCCTCGATTGACATAGGCGGGGGCTACTACACACAGCCTGAGGTTCGCGCGCTGGCGACGACGCTGGTCGCCGGGTCGATTACTCCCTACGCGCTCCTCGGCTATGGATCGCGCCGGTCGCGGGGGCTTGGCTTCGTGGTGGACGCTGGCGGCGCCTTTCCACTGGACGCAGGATTCGAGATGTCCGCGACGGGGGATCCGGCGGTGCTCGGCTCAGCCCGGTTCCGGACCGACCTCGAGACCGAGAGACTGGAAGCCGAGGACGACGCCGGTGGCTGGCTCAGCTTCTGGCCGATCATCAGCATCGGGCTGCGCTATGGGCTGAGGTGAACCGAATGACGCACAAGGGCAGGACACCGCTGGCTCCCCACGAAGTGCTGCGCGTGATGGATGCCGCGCAGGTCATCCACAGGCGGCGGCAGGCGCTCGAGGAGCACGAGGCCTTCGACCGCGACGCCGCGATCCGCGACATACAGCGCATGTACGAGGAACTGGGCGATCTCGTGGACAGCGAGACGATCGAGAAGGCGCTCGACGACTACCTTTCCCAGCGCTACGCCTTCACCCCGGTGCCGCCCGGTGTCGGGAGGAGCCTGGCGCTTCTCTATATCCGCCGGGGCTGGATCAGCCGGCGCGTTCTGCTGCCGGCCGCCGCGGTTGCGGCTCTCATCTGGGGGAGCATTGCGGGCGCCGGGATGATGTCCGAGCGCGCCTTCGCGCGCGACGTCGAGCGCCTCAGGGGGCAACTGGCCGACATCCGCGCAGCCCGGGCCACGGAACTCGCAGAGCTCGAGGCCCTGCTGTCGCAAGGCACGCCGCCCGACCTGCCCGCAGCGGAAGCCGATGAGTTCGCGGCCGGCCTGGCGGCCGCCGGGATCCGGTTGTCCGCAGTCGAAGAGGCACTCGACCCCCTCGCCCGGGAGGCCGCCCGGGAAGATCTTGCGCGCCCTGATCTGGACCGGCTTCGAGAGGGGACCACGGCCGTGGAGGGCGACCTGGTGCTGGCTCGGGCCGGGATCGGCCGGGCGGACGCGGCGCTCGAGCGTCACGCCCGCCTGGGCGCCCTCGAGGCCGATATCGTCGGTCTCCACGCCGCCGTGCTCGCGGAAGCCGCTGAGGACCTGGTCCGGGAGCGTGCCGGAGACCTCGCCCGCGAGGCCGAGTCCCGCATCGCCGCCCGGGACGTCGACGGGCTCGACGCCGCCGCGCGGCGCTATCGGGATCTGCTCGACGCGGTCTCCACGGAGTACCGCATCGTCGTCACCGGAGGTGTGTGGCGCTATCCCAACAACGCGCGCGATGTCCGCAACCACTACCTGCTGGTGCAGGCGCTGGGGACCGATGGAGAGCCGGTAACGGTGACGATTCGCAGCGAGGAGGACGGCGAGACGAGACGCGTGCGGCATTGGGGAGAGCGGGTTCCGCAGGAGGTGTACGATCGTGTCGCCGCCGACAGGGCGGACAACGGCATCATCGACGACGAGGAATTCGGCTTCAAGGCCAGAGGCTTCGTCACCGCCGAACGCCGCTACGCCGACATCGGCCAGATCACGGAGTGGTAGCCATGCAGACCGGCAGAGACATCCACCGCGGCATCGTCAGGCGCATCCGGCGGGTCCGGCGTGAGTTGGACGAGCGGGAACGAAGCATCGACGGGCTGCAGCTGGCGCTGGGCGAGACGGGGGAACGCAGGTGCGCCGCCATTCGTGCGCTGGCCGAGTTCCATCTTCCGGCGATGCGGGAGGACGCCGTGGCGGCCACCCTCGCCGGGATGGAGTCCAGCGTGCGCGCCATCTTCGATGAGAAGAAGGACCGCCTGCGGGAGGTTGAGAGGCGTATTCCGGAGCAGCGCGACGAGGTCGCGGCGGCCGAGGCGGCGCTGGCATCGGTGACCGAGGGGCTGAACGAGACCGGCGAAGAGCGGGCCCGGCTGGCGCGTGTGGTGTTCGGGGAGCTTCAGGCCATGCCCCGGTGGCAGCGCCTGTTCGAGCAGGCGCGCCTGCTCGAGGCCCGAGTCACCGCCTCGGAGCAGCGCCACGAGGCGACCGAGCGCGAACAGGCGGAGAAGGTGCCCGCATACGAGAGCGACGCCCTCTTCTCCTACCTCGCGCGCCGGGGCTACGGCACGGCCAGGGCTACCGGCAACGTGCTCACGCGCCGCCTGGACGGGTGGGTGGCGGAGGTGACGCGATACGAGGACGTCCGCGCCAGCTACGACTTTCTCAACGCGCTGCCCGGTCACGCCGCCGCCGTGCTCGAGGAGGATCGCGCGGCCCTCGCCACGGCGCTCCTGCCGCTGGCCCGACTGGAGGAAGATGTCATGGACAGCAACGGGCTCACCCCGGTGCTCGCGCGCGGGGAACAGCTCTATGCGGAGCGGGAGGCGGCGCGTCAACAGGTGCGCGAGGCCGAAGCCGCGCTGCGCGAACTCACCGGCGAACTGGCCGCCCTGCACGACGAGCGCGGATCCTACTACGAATCGGCGATCGACGGCCTGGAGGCGTTTCTGGAAGGCCGCACCCTGGACGAGCTGGTCGCCATGGCGCGCGCCACCCGCGATCCGCGCGACGACGCCCTGGTGGCGCAGCTGCTCGAGATTGATAGCCGGCTGGCCGAACTGCGGGCGGAGCTTGCCGGACGCCGGAAGAAACGCACGCGTCTGGCCAAGCGCCTGGCGGGCCTGGAGGAGATCCGCGACCGCTTCGAGGCCGACGACTGGAACGGGCGCCGGTCGCGCTTCGACGACGGGCTCGACATCAACGCCCTGCTCCTGGGCTTCGTCGCCGGGCGCCACTCTTCCCTGCACGTGCATCGGATGCTGGGGCGCAACCAGCACTTTCTGCCGGTCCACAGCTCGAGCGGCGGTGTCTTTGGCGCGGGCGGCTTCGGAGGCGGTGGCTTCTCGACCGGGGGTGGTTTCGGGGGCGGCGGCTTCTCGACCGGCGGTGGCTTCTGAGCGGAGGGCCCGGCGCCGACGATGGCATCGGCGAGGTCAGTCCGGTCCGGCTTGCAGGCTCAGAAGGTCGGCCGCGCGGTCGCGGTCGATGGGAGTGTTCACGTTGAGGAAGGCGTCTTCCGCACCTGCGACGGATGCGAGCTCGTCGCGGGCCACCACGACCGGGGCCTTCGCCCGCC
>VYDD01000421.1 GCA_009843625.1 Gammaproteobacteria bacterium
CCCCATCTCCCTTCCAAACATCCTTCTGAGCGCCCTCCCGTCGGCAGCGCACACGCCCCGCTCCGTGACCAGCCCCGTCACCAGCCTGCGAGGAGTCACGTCGAAGGCATAGTTCGCCGTGCGCGTACCTTCGGGAGCAATCCGCACGGTGCGCTCCACCCCGGCTTCATCAACGCCGCGCACCAGCGTCACCTCGTCCGCAGCCCGCTCCTCTATCGGGATGTCGGCCCCGTCTTCGGTAGTCCAGTCGATACTGGGGGAGGGCACGGCCACGTAGAAGGGGACGCCGTTGTCGCGGGCGGCGAGGGCGAGGGGGTAGGTGCCCACCTTGTTGGCGACGTCACCGGAGGCGGCCGTGCGATCGGTGCCCACGATGACGACATCGACCTTCCCCCGACTCAGCAGATGGCCCGAGGCGCTGTCGGAGACGAGCGTGTGCGGCACCCCGTGCTGGCCGAGCTCCCAGGCGGTGAGGCCGGCTCCCTGAAGGCGCGGGCGCGTCTCGCGAACCCAGACGTGTATGTCCAGCCCTTCGTCGTGAGCCCGGTACATGGGTGCGGTGGCGGTGCCCCAGTCGACGGTCGCCAGCCAGCCGGCATTGCAGTGCGTGAGCACGTTCAGACGCCGGCCGAGCCGGCGCGCCCCACCTTCCGGGGACCGGTGGATCGCGCGGAAGAGATCCAGTCCGACATCGCCGATGCTCCGGTTGATGCGCACATCGTCTTCGCAGAGGGCGTGGGCGAACCCGTAGGCGGATCGCATCCGGCGGGGGGGAGGCAACGGGCGGAGCGCGGCTTCGGCGTTCTCGAGCGCCCAGCGCAGGTTGACCGCCGTCGGTCGCGTCGCCATCAGCCGGTCGACGGACGCCCGGAGCGACTCGTCGGAGGGATCGGCGCGCATCGCGAGCGCGACTCCGTACGCCGCGGTCGCGCCGATGAGGGGGGCCCCGCGCACCACCATGGCGGAGATGGCGTGTGCCGCGTCGGCCGCGCTCGCAAGCCGGCGGATGCGGAACCGATGCGGCAGCAGGGTCTGGTCGATGACCTGGACGTCCGCGCCCGCGCCCTCCGTGAAGATGGCGCGATAGGGAATGCCGCCGACCTTCACCGGCCCCTCCGCTCCCCTGACCCCGACGCGCCCGGAGAGGCTGGGCCGGTCTCGTCCACCACGACCGGGCGGTCCCGCGCGCGGTCCACGACGCAGAGAAAGCCCAGCGCCTCCCCGGCGTCGGCGGAGAAGCGGTGGACATCGTGCGGAGCCACGTACACGACATCGAGCGCCGAGACCGGCTCCGTTGCCTCTCCCAGGCGAACCGCGCCCTTCCCCTTCACGATCACGACCGCATGCCCGTGAGCGTGGCGCTCGAGAGAGGAATAGCCGCCCGGCGCAACCTCGAAATACCGCAACTCGAAACCCAGGCCGGCCTCGCCGCCATCCGGGCCGCCTCCAAGAAGCGTGTGGCGGGTCACATCGCGGAATCGGGCAAGTCCTTCTTCCTCGTGCTTGTAGCGCCTCGGCTGGACGTTCGCCCAGTCGCCGGCCCCTCCGCGAATGACCCGGGACCTGCTCACCTTCTTCATCCCTCCCGTCGTAGTGCCTCCTCCACCAGGCGCCGCGCCGCGCCCTCCAGATCCCGTTGCACGAGGAGACTTCCCCCGATCAACAGCATTGTGTCCGGGCCGTAGCGGCCGAACCAGTGGCCGGCCTCGGCGGCGTTCACGCCTCCGGCGGGCGCGGGAAGAGCGCGGCGATGCGGTTCCAGCGGCTCGCGCAGGCGCCTGTTGACCGCGTGGCAGGTCTCCTCCGGCCACGAGAAGCGTCCGCCCGCGTTTACGTACACCACGATGTCGGCCCCCGCAACCCGGTAGAGGGTGCCGAGCAGCACATCCGGGGCGATTCCCTCCGCCCGGCCGGGCGCGGTCTGCGCGTGGGAGGGGTGGGCCATGACCACCAGCGCGGCGGGGCCGGCGGCGACCCGGCGGAGCGCGTCCAGCCCCATCAGGCCCGGGCACAGCACGACGCCGGCGAGCCCGAGCGCCTCAACCCGTTCGAGTCGCTCCTCCAGGGTATCCAGCGGGCCGGTGACGTTGGGGAAATAGGCGGTGTGCCCTCCCGTCCGTGCATTCGCGCCGGCGACGGCCTCCGCGATCACCCGCGTGCGCTCCGCGAACGGGGCCGAGCCCCGGACGGCCAGGCCGTGGTCGTCCTTCACCACGTCCACGCCCGCGCGGGCGAAGGCGGCAGCCTGTCGGGCAAGCCCGCTCGAGGTCAGCCCGATGGGCTTGATGGCGGCGCTCACCAGGGGGCGCGCCGGGGCTCTTGCCAGCGAGCGGATACCCTTGATCCCCACGCGCGGCCCGGGCAGCGAACGAAGAACGGCCGGCGCAAGCTCGAGTCCCACCAGCCGCACCCCGTCCATGAGCGACACGTTGCCGTATGCCACGTTCAGAATCTGGGTGAGTTCGGTCGTGGTGGCGTCGAGCGGGTAGGCGATCCGCGCCAGCCATCCCCCGCCGCCCTCCGGCTCGATGCGCTCGATGCGCCCGAGCATGCGCGCCTGAAGCCGGTCGCCCCCAACCCCGGGAGGAGCCTCCACGGTCTGCTCGCGCGCGATGGCCCCCGCCAGGGAAAGGGCTTCGCGCAGGTGCCGGCAACTCAGCCGATAGCTGGCCCTGAGGCCGACCGCACGCACCGTGCGTCAGTTGCGGATGGCGGGGAGGATGCGGTCCTGGAGCG
>VYDD01000193.1:0-3094 GCA_009843625.1 Gammaproteobacteria bacterium
ACTCCAAGTCGTGGCGCTTCTCGAACGTCGCCAGCATGAATTGCTCCGGCGGGCCGACGCCGACGCTTCCAATAATGATCGCCGTATCCACATATGCGGCGGCAAAAACACGTAGGGAAGATTCACTAACGTTCTGAGCGCCATGCTGGAAAGGAGGAATCTCCGGAAGCTCACGAACCGTTCGCCAGTCTCCCAGGAAGCGGGCGTGATGTAGGCGACTACGCCCGAAGGCGCGATCTCAGTGGCAAGCGCGAGAAAGCTCGTATACGAGTCTGAGTGCTTGATTGCGGTGCTCCGCTGGTCGTCTATTCGAATCCCGTACGGCGGGTTGGCGATAGCGATATCGAAGCCGCCCCGCCTCCCGAGCACCTCCGCAAACTCAACACGCCAGTCGAGGGCACCCTCCGGCGCGGCCTCAATGCCTTGGCGGAGAGTCGCTCGGATTTTGTCGATCTCATCGACAATGAGATCCTTCTCTAGGGAGTGTGTGGCCCGCATGTGGGCGCCCTTGAGATGGTCGAGTCGCGTCATACGATCGGGATCGCGGCCGAACGCGATCTGAGCGCTTGCCGCATCCCGTGCCGCTACGCCCGCGCTGGGGCTCGGCGCAAGCAGGCTGTCACCGAGCAGTATCTTGAAGTCGAGGTTCGGGAGTGGCTCGGGGTGGGCACCCTCGTACTCAATGGCCAACGACAGCCAAAGGCGGAGCCTGGCGATGTTCACAGCGAACTCGTCGATGTCCACGCCGTACAGGTTGCGCTGGATGATCTCGAGCTTTAGGTCGTAGAGCTTCTGTGCGTCGACACCGGCGTTGTAGAGAACACTCTGCAGTTCGACGAGTTCCTGCATCATGCCGAGCAGATACGCGCCGGAGCCGCAAGCAGGATCAACAACTGTCACCTTGTTCAGCGCCTCTGCCACTCGGCGAGCCGACGGAAGGTCAACTGCCTCGGTCAGATGTTCGTCTACGAACTCGGCGATGACCCCTGCGCTCAGGCCGGTGTTCTGAGCCTCGAGGTATCCCTTTAGGGATTCGCGGCACATGAACGATACGACGGGCCGAGGAGTGTAGTATGCGCCGGACTCGTGGCGGCCCGTCACCAGTTCCTCGAACACCTTGCCCAACATCTCGGGGTCCACCGCCACCTCGATATCGAAGGGCGTCGACTCCATCACTGTGAAGTTGAAGCGCTCGAAGAGCTCCGTCAGCACCGCCCCGATGGCCTCGTCAGGCACGATCACGCCCTCGCGTTCGTCGAGGTCGCCCTGCTCAAACAGGCCGCCGTTCAGGAATGGAACTTCGCCGATCAGCGACGATGGCCCGACGGTCACACTGCGGGAGGCGAGGTTATTGAGCCCGGCGAAGAACAGGGTTTCGAGCCGGCCGACGTAGAAGTTGTCGGTCTCGCGCCGGTTCTGTCGATAGTCGTTCCACAGCGCCTTAAGGTAGTCCCTGTCGCCTCGGAAGTTGAGCCAGCCCTTGCGCTGGAGGAAGTAGATGAACATCAGCCGGTTAAACAGCGTCTGGACGAACAGCCGACGCTCCTCGTCCTCTGCAAACCCGGTCACGCTCTGCTCGACCTGCTCGAAGACTCGTTTGTACTCCTGGAAGAACCGCCTAGTGACTGGCTCGACGTCGAAGGCGTTGTCGAGGGCCGAGCGGATGCTCCCCGTCTGCTGATGCTCCCAGTAGATGTTGGAGAGCTGCTGAACAGCTGTGCGCTGGGGCAGATCGCGCTCGACGACCGTGCGACGCAGGGTAGGCCGCGAGCGGCCGAACTCGGGGAGCACGAGGTGCAACTGGTCAGCGTCGGCGTTGGTGAAGACGAGTAGCAAGTCGTCGCCGAGTTCTTCGGCGAGCATGCGAGCCGCCTCGCTCACATCCGCCTTGCGCACCCGGCCGTTTTCGGGCGCCTCGAGAGCGACGTAGAGCACCTGCATGCCTTCAAGCTCCGCGATACGCTCCGCCGAATCCGGCAGCTCGACTCGGCCACGAGGGGCGGTCAGTCCCACCTGCCCCTGAGCTGCGCCGAAGTCCAGCGCCTCGACGAATAGTCGCCGGATCGCGCCAGCTCGCTCCTTTGGTGCCGCGCTGAAGATGCGGTCGATGTGTTCCTGGACTTCGGAGGCGTCGTCGCGGTCATGGATCGGCACGCGCTAATTCCTCCGGACCGGGCGTTGATCGCAGCGCTCCGCGCGGCTCTTGGTCGGATACCGCCACGGGTTGCTGGCGATCGACTACAGCCCGGAGTCTCTTGCACGTTGGCGCAGTCTACCTCTGCCGGTAGCGAGTGTCCCTTCGGTGCGAGCTGCTCGGCTTCGGCGCTACAGCCTAACCCGCCGGCGGCTGCTCCTTCTCGGCGGGCTGGAGGTCAGTGCCCCATCGGACGTGCCCGGTGCAAGACGACAGGCTCTAGCTCCTCATCGCTGACCCATATCAGGGCGCGCGTCGGCGCAGACGCTCGCCAGTGGCCCAGCAGTAGCTGAACCTCGCCCCCAGTGTCTCGACCTGGTGGCCATGCGCGCCCTGACGACTCGCCCTCGACGTCTGCCCGCTGACCGCAGTGCTTCCGATGGCCATAAGGCAGGCCAAATCGACCCCCAGTTGTCCACACTGGGGCTCATGCAGGGGCACCTCGTCGCTGTCGACGACCATGCACGGCCTCCCAGCAGCCCCGCTACGCCGCGCCGTGGGGCGGCTGCACGCGGCATGTCGAGTCACCGACGGGGGGAGACCCCGAGGCATTGATGCCTCATGCCCCTGGCGAGCTTCGCCAGAGGACGTGCAGCGCTATTCACTGGGGGACTCGGTGAACTGGTTCATGAGCGCGACGTTCGCGTGCAACTGGCCGTTGGCGACGTAGACGAGAGCCTGTTCACGAAGGGCGTTGATGTCGCGCGTCAGGGTCTTGTTCGTGGCTCCGGCGTAGAGCGCGGCCGCCGCATGCTCACGCCTGCGCAGCGCAGCCATCGGGATCGGGCTGCCAATCGCCAGCCGCACCAGCTGGAGCTGCCGCTCGCCGACTCTGGACCGGAGCTGGCCGTCCTTCCGCAGGGTCTCGCGGGCGTAGTCGGCAAAAGCCAGCGATCGGAG
>VYDD01000193.1:3104-20914 GCA_009843625.1 Gammaproteobacteria bacterium
GCCGTCTCGGTGCGGACGAGCTCCAGCTCGTCGCGTAGGCCACCGAGCGCGAACTTCGAGAACTCGGTGAGGTCCACGAATTCCGAGTCTTCCCTTCCGAATACGAATCGTGCCCGGGTCAGCATCTCCAGATACTCCGGGCGATGCAGATAGTAGAAGTTGGCGAGCGAGTAAAAGCCAAGCGAATTGATGCCGCTCCTGTAGAGGAGGAAGCTCTCCACCGCGCGTGAAGTGCGGCCGTTGCCATCGCCAAACGGGTGAATGCTGATCAGGTAGAAGTGCGCGGCGACTGCCCGGATACACTCCGGCCAGCGATCACGATCGCGGCTCTCGGAGAACCATGCGAAGAAGCGAGCCATCAGGTCGCCGACCTCTTGCGGCGACGGTGCCTGATAGTCGCCGGCGGTCACCGGGTGATCGCGGTAAGCGCCCGGGACGTTCCGCCGGTAGTCAATCCCGTCGGTCGTCAGCCAATGGATCTCGCGTACGTGCTGCTCGGTGAGATCCTGTTCCGGTGCCTCATTAACGGTGCGGCGGATGTAATCCATCGCCCGCGCGGCGTTGCGAGCCTCGGCTTCTTCGCGCGCGCGAGCGTCACCGAGCACCGGTTCGTCCTCCGGGCCCGCGTCCAATATCGCTCCCACCTCATCCTCCGTGAGGTTGGCTCCTTCGATTCCGGTGGTGCCGCGCACCGCGCGAACAACGTTGAGCCGATCGATATCGCGGCGCAGCCCCGGCGGCAACGGAACGTCACGGAGCAAGCCCGCGATCGCCTCGATTCGAGCGACAAGGCCGAGCAGTTCCGTGTCACGCAAGTCAACGTAAGGATGGAAGCGGACCGTCCAGCGAGGCATGTCCTGCTCCCAGTCACGCGAGACGCATGTCCCGCCGCATGTCGCCGCGAATGTCCAGTCCAGTGTCCTCGACTTCAGATACAAATACAAGTAGATTTGACCCAATTGCGTCCCATCACATGTCCCACGCGATGTCCCCTGAAATGGGGTGTAATGCCCGCCCCCGAATTGGGTGGTTCGTCGGCCACGCCCGTGAGTCCAGCGCTCTCGGCTTGGTGCAGGGAGCTACGGAGGCGTGCCCATCACCAACGATCGGACGACACCCAGCCCGGCGAGGTTCGGGCAGACTGGGCGGGCGATGGCCGACATCTTCTTCCCCATGCTGCCGACGCCCGACTGGGCGCAGGTCCTATCGCACCGTGTGCTGGACGACGCGGACTACCCGCACCACTGCCGCATCGAGTGGCGCTGGGGCGATCAGAGGCCGAGGAGCTGGGCGAACCCTCTCCTCCGCCGCATCGTGATCCGTGCGGCCGCCGATCGCGGCCACGCAGCTCTCGCGTCGACGCTCCTTCACGAGATCGCGCACCTCATGCTGCCGCCGACGGAGCACCACTCACGCCGGTTCTGGCGCCACTTCTACGGACTCGTCGAGCGGTACGGCGCGGGCGGCGGCTGCGTGCTGACGATGGACGACGCGTACCTGCTGTCACGCCACTACAAGGTGAGGGCCATGACGGTCGCCGCCGAGCTCGGCGCTCGTGCGGCGCGGAGCAACCTCGCCCTGCGGGTACCCGGTGAGCCGCAACCCCGGGGATGGCTCGACGAGTCGCACGCCCTGGAGCGCCGGCTCCGCGAGCAGACGTGCGACGCGTGCACCAGCAACGCGTGACCGGCCGGCGGCGAACGTTTCGTCATCCGCCCCGATACCCATCGAGCACGACGGCCTAGTTGAGATTCCCGTAGACGGAGCCATCGCCGGCCGTGCCGGGGCCCTGCGCGCCGTGCACGTTGGTCCCGCGGATCGCTTCATCCTCGCGACCGCGCTGGAGAGTCACCATCTCATCACGGCAGACATCCGCCTGCTCGACTGGCCGCGCGATCTCGCCCGCCTGGACGCCCGCGACTGACAGCCCGGCCATGACCGTGCCGGGCCGCCCGCACACGGGAGAGCCCCGGTCGGCTGGTCTGAGCCGAGTGCTCAACCGGTTCGCCATCACCTCTTCGGCTAGATGACGCCCAGAGCTCGGAGCCGCTCAGGGGCGCGGTCTAGCGGGCCGCGGTCGCCGCGACCCCACGCGCGGTGGACGGCCCCAAAGGCCCCGAACTGGCGCTCCCGCTCCACGCGGTAGCGGAACCCGTCATCGAGCTGCCCGCCCAGCGCCACGTACGCGGCGATGACCTCTTCCATGAAGGCCTCGTCCAGATAGCGGAGCTGGCGGAAGTCGTGAATCGGATCACCGATGGCGGCGTGCTCGAAGTCCAGCGTAGCCGCGAGGTGACCGTGGTCGTCCACGAGGAGATTCTCGTTGCCGACATCGCCGTGGACGACGACCGGCTGGTAGTCGCCGACTCGCCGATCGGCGAGAGCGGCCTCCCACCAGCGGATCAGCCTCGCGTGGTCGACCGGGTCGAGCACGTAGCGGAGCGCGGCGACCGACGACTCGCGGTATGCCTCGAGCCACCGTCGGTCCGTGTCGCGCCCGTCCGGCAGGCCGGCGGCGCGACCCTCGTCGACGGGGAGTCGATGCATCGCAAGGTTGAACGCGGCGATCTGCCGCGCCAGCGCCGGGCGGTCCGAGCGGGCAAGGACGGCGGGGAGCGCGCGCCCGTCGAGCATCGGGTAGGCGATGCCGCCGTAGGGGAACGTGCCTCCGTCATCGAGCAGGCAGCACGGCTCGGGGATCGCGATCGGCAGCTCCTTGGTGGCGAGCCACGGGAGCACGCTCCATTCCTTCCGGTAGCGCGCGGCGACGTCGGGGCTCGTTCCGAGCCGGAAGACGTAGCCGGACGCGGAGGCGACCGCGACGCTGAAGTAACCCTCGCCGAGGATCCGCAGCTCGCGGACCGGGGCGGCGGCGGGGCAGGCGCGATCGAGCGCCGCGGCGAGGGCGTCGAGGTCGCTGTAGTCGGGGGGCGTCCAGCGATGCGTGCTCATCTACAGCGAGCATAGCCAGCGCGCCGATGCCTGTTGGGGCGAGCTTGCGGGCCTCCCGTCGCCGGGGGCGATCGGTACGGGGTCGGCCGCCGCTGAGGACGGCCCGCCACTACCTTGAGGTCATCTCACGATGCGGTCGGCCACGAGGCGGATGTCCCCGGCCGGAGCGTGTGCCGCCACGCCGCTCAGCTTATCGGGAAGCGCCTCGCCAACCCAGACTGGCCTCCCGGCGTAGCGAAGCATCGGGATGTCCGCTCTCGAGTCCCCGACGGCGGCCACGTCGCGCCGATCGACGCCCAGCTCTCCCGCGAGCCGCTCAAGCCACGTGGCCTTGTCCTGCGGCCAGAAGTGGGTGATCACGCCGTCCTCCGAGAGACCGGTGCCCACCCAGTAGTCCGCCCGCCACCGCGTCGCGAACCACTCGACGGCGAACTCCCACGTGATCGAGACGAGGGCGAGCCGGTAGCCGTGGTCCCGGAGCAGCGCAAAGCCCTCGTCGACGCCGGGCGCGACCCGCAGCGCGGAGAGGTGCTGCCGCAGCCCGTCGAGGGTGAACGACGAGTACCACCCGGCCATCTCCTCCCTGGCCGCGATCACCTGCCGCGTGTCATCCGCCCGCATCCGCTCCAATTCCGTCATTCGCTCTAGGCGTCCGATGCCCTCGGCGATGGCCTCGCAGACGGTCTGTCCTCGCAACAGGGTTCCGTCGAGATCGAAGGCGGCCAGCTTCACGGGACGGTCCAGTCATCCAACGCGCGATCCCGCAACCTACCCGGGGATCCCACAGGTCGATCGGCTGCGCGGAGCAACCGATTCCGTACTCCGGCCCCGGATCGCCTACGCCAGGATCTGTCGCAGCGCAGCACCCTGCCCCTCCGTCTCTCGCATGTTCTGGAGGTCGCTAAGGATGTGGGCCACCGGGTCCCGGTGATCCGCCTGCAGCATGCGGCAGATCGCGGCGTACGGTGCGAACGCGAGCTCGGCGAGGGCGGGCATCGCGGCGAACTCCTCGGGCGAGATCCCTCGGCGCTCGCGATAGCCAGCGAGAAAGGCGCGGGCGAAGCTCGGGCGCAGGACGCGAGAGCCTCGCCGCTCGCGAGCGAAGCTGAGGACGCCGCGAACGATGTCGGACGCCCGCGGCCCGCGTTCCAGCTTGTCGAAGTCGAGCAGCGCGACCATGGCGTCGCCCCGGAACAGCATGTTGCGCCCGTGGTAGTCGTTGTGAAGCCACCCGGCCGGAAGCGCATCGAGACGCTCGGGCTGGAGCGAAGCCGCGATCGTCTCGAGCCGCCGCTGGAAGTTCTGGAGTTCGACCTTCAGCGACGGCGTGCCGTAGGCGTCGCGGAGTTCATCCACGACCGCGCGTGGTGTCGCGACAAAGCGACGCACGTCGTCTTCCAGCAGGGAGGCCGTGGCCGCACCGACGAAGCGGTCGGCCACGTCGTGAAACTCGGCGAGGCGACGTCCTGCCTCTCGAGCCTGTTCCGGTCGCGAGAAGTCGTAGTGCTCGCCGTCGACAAACTCGAAGAGAGTCCACGGGAACCCCTCCTCGTCCACCACGACGGGAGCGGCGGTCCTCGCCTCGACGGCGGAGGCGGACGGGACGCGATACGCCTCGAGGTGCCGCTGGAAGCGCACCTGGAACCGCACGCGCTCGGGATCGCGATTGCGCCGATACCTCCGCAGGACGAACTGACGCCCGCCCGCGTCGACGACTCGCAGGTTGTCGTTGCGGGTGCTCGCGTCGAATGCACCGACAGCCCGCGGCCGGTCGAGCGGGTAGAGAGCGAGCACATGGCCGACGGTCGCCGGTGGTTCCATACATCCTCGATGTCGCCCATCCACGCTACTGCGACCGGTGACGGCCGGTCTCGCACACCCCGCGGGACTCCCCGCGGACGTCCGCGCGCGCTGCGAGCACGCCGCTCACTGCGCCCGTGCCGACGGCAGGCCAAGCTCTCGGGTCGCCCACGGCAGGGCAGCTTCGAGGCAGGCGAGCTGCAGCTGCCGGCCCCCGCCGCCAGCCCCCGCGGGTGGCAGACCCGCCTGCGCCGCGAAGTACCCGCTGAGCAGCGCGGCGAAGCCCTCCGAGTCGTCGACGACCTCCCAGGGGGCGGGCCCCCCTTCTGCATGCAGCGACGGCAGCCACGACATCAGGTCGAACCGGGCACTCCCGCGCCCGCACCAGTTCCAGTCAACGAGGATCGCGAGCTCGCGAGGTCCGTCCCTGATGAGGCACAGGTTGTCGCTGCGGAGATCGAAGTGCACGAGCGAGTCACCCGTGAGCCGAGCTGATTCGGCTGACCCGATGAGAGCTGGGAGACACGCGTCCAGCCAGTGCTCATCGGCGATCCCCAAACTCAGGAAGGGGTCAGGATCGTTCCGCACCCGCAGCCACCCGGAGAGATGCCGACGCTCCCGCCGCTCGAGGTCCTCAGCCCACGCGGGTGGACGCAGTGCCGCGATCTGTTCAATCAGCGCCCGCACCGCTGCGATTCGCTGAGAGTCCCACGGGGGCGGCCAGTGGCCGTGACTGAGGTCCTCAAGGAGAAGCAGGGGTTCGTGACCATCGTCGTCCCAACCGACGAGCCTGGGCATGAAGGATGCGGCGATGTCCTCGTAGGCCCGCCGTTCATGCCTGAGCCATGTAGCGACCGCGGACTTCTGGGTGTCGGCACCGCACTTGGCGAAGACGCGCTGCCCGTTCGCGAGGGTCAGGGACCAGCGCCTGGCCGGCGTGTACCCGCGCGGTGCGGGACGGCCCGACTCGACGTCTGAGCCGATGAGCCTTGCGACCCGTCGGCTGAGCTCGGCCGGCGGCGAACTCTGAGCCATACCTGGCAGTGTATTGGGCACGCTCGAGTGCGAACGCTCGGCGTGCCAGCGCCGCAGGGGCTGGCCAGTACGACGTCTTGCTCGGTCATCGGATCCCGCCTAGCGTGTTGGTGCAATACTGCCGCGCGCCGTCATCTCGATACGTGATGTCACGAGGGAGGCACCAGTGACGTCCACGATGCGGCTCCTCCTCGCGGGAGCCGCGATACTTCTCGCCACCGGATGCGGCGGTGGCGCACCGGGCGAGATCGGCTCAACCGCACGCGCGACGCTTGCCGCACCCGACGGCGACGCGATGGGCCAGGTGACGCTGACCCAGACCCCGACCGGGGTAATCATCTCCGCCGAGGTGACGGGACTCTCCCCCGGCGCGCATGGTTTCCACATCCACGGCGTCGCCGCCTGCGCGCCCGACTTCACCGCTGCCGGCAGCCACTTCGCGCCCGGCGGTGAGCCTCACGGCTACCTCACCGAGGGCGGCCCGCACGCGGGTGACCTCCCCAACATCTACGCCAGCGATGACGGCACCGCGCGCGCGGACTACTTCACCGCGGCCGTCACGCTCGACAGCGACGCGGACCACTCGCTGTTCGACGAGGACGGCTCGGCCTTCATCGTGCATGCCGACCCCGACGACTACCGTGATGTGGCGTCAGCGGGCGCACGCATCGCCTGCGGGGTGATCGAGCGCAGCTAGAGATGAGCGCGGCCGCGGCCCAGGAAGCGATGGCCGCAGAGGGTTCGCGCATGAACGACCGCCTCCTCGGCGATGTGACGGTCGTCGACTGCGGCGAGGGCGTCGCCGCGGGAACGGCCTCGCGCATCCTCGGCGACCTCGGCGCGCGGGTGATCAAGGTCGAGCCGCCCGGCGGCGACCGGCTGCGGCGCCTCGGCCCCTTCGCCGCCTCGGGCGACGACCCGGAGCGCGGCGGGCTCCACCTCGCTCTCAACGCCGGCAAGGAGAGCGTCGTCGCCGACCTCGACGCTGAGGACGGCGGGGACCTCCTCCGGTCGCTCCTGCGCGGCGCGGAGATCCTGATCGAGTCGCACGGACCCGCCTCCATGGAGTCGAGGGGCCTCGGCTACGACTCCCTCTCGGAGGACTCGGCCGCCCTCGTCTACGTCTCGCACACGCCGTTCGGGCGGCCGGGGCCGTACTCGGACTGGGTCAGCTCGGAGATCGTCGACTACGCGATGGGGGGATACCTCTACTTCTGCGGCGATCCGGCGCGGGAGCCGCTGATGGTGCACGGCCACCAGGGCGAGTTCCACGCCGGGATGCACCTCGCGCTCGGGGCCCTCTTCGCGCTGTGGGAGGCGCGCCGCAGCGGGCACGGCCAGCTGGTCGAGGTCTCGACCTTCGAGTCGATGCTCGCCGCCCAGGTGTGGTTCACCACCGCCTGGGAGCAGGAGGGAGAGATCCGGCGCCGGGAGGGCTCCTCCCTCATCCGCTGCCGCGACGGCTGGGTGCACTGGCAGCCCAGCAGCGCCGAGGTGCTGCTGCTCATCGGCCGGCCGGAGCTCCGCGACGACCCCCGCTTCCAGACGATGGAGGGATGGCTGGCCGCCATCCCCGAGGTGCGCGGCCTGGTCGAGGACTGGGCCCGCGAGCGCTCCGCCCAGGAGATCTACGAGCCCGCGCAGGCCCTCGGCCAGCTGATGGCCCCCGTCCGCACCGCGGCCGATCTCGCCGCCTCCGAGCAATTCTCGGCGCGTGGATGGTGGAAGACGGTCGAGCACGCGCTCGAGGGCCGGCTGGAGATACCCGGCCTGCCGCTGGTCTTCTCACGCTCGCCGAGCGGTCCGGCGCACGGCGCCCCGCTTCTCGGCTCGGGCCTGACCCGGCCCCGAAGCGGCCCGCGCCGCCGCGCCGCTCCCGCGCCGGAGACCACGCCGGCGCCGCCGCTGCGCGACCTGCGCGTGGTCGAGGTCACCAACGCATGGGCGGGCCCGCTCGTCGGACGCCACCTCGCCGACATGGGCGCAGACGTCGTGATCGTCGAGCGGCCGCGCGGGCTCGCGACCCGGCAGAGCCGCCCTGCGGGGCCGACCTCCGCCTGGCCGCGGTTCTTCAACCGCGGCACCTCCTTCAACCAGCTCAACCGGAACAAGCGCAGCGTCTCCCTCGACCTCGGCCGGCCGGGCGCCCGCGACGCCTTCCTGCGCCTCGTGCGCTGGGCCGACGTGGTGATCGAGAACAACTCGCCCCGCGTCTTCGAGAACCTCGGCCTCTCCTACGAGGCGCTCGAGCGGGAGAACGAGCGGTTGGTCCTCTGCTCGCTCTCCGCGTTCGGGGGCACCGGACCGGAGGCAAACTACCGCGCGCTCGGCTCCAACATCGAGGCCTCGAGCGGGCTGGTCGCGCAGACCGGCTACGGGCCGGAGGAGCTCTACGGCACGGGCTCCTTCCAGGCCGACCCGGTCGCGGGCACGCTCGCGGCCGCGGCGATCCTGGCGGCGCTCTGGGAGCGAGAGAGCAGCGGGAGGGGACAGCATCTCGACGTCTCCCTGCAGGAGGCCGGCGCCCTCTCAATGGTCGAGGCGCTGATGGGCTACCGCCTCGGCAACGGGGCGATGGCGCCGCGCGGGAACCGCTCCTGGCGCATCGCCCCGCAGGGCGTCTACCGATCGGCCGGCGACGACGACTGGCTTGCGATCGGCGTGGAGACCGAGCAGCAGTGGCGCGCGCTCTGCGCCGAGCTGGGCGCGCCGGAGCTGGCCCGCAGGTACCCGGACGCCGACTCGCGGCTGCGCGCGCATGCCTCCATCGACGAAGCGGTGGAGGCGTGGAGCCGGCAGCTCGACCATCGGGAGGCCGCACGCCGGCTCCAGCGCGCCGGCGTCCCCGCCGGACCCGTGCTCGCGAACTGGGAGGTGTGCATGGATCCGCACCTCGCCGAGCGCCGCTACTGGGTCGAGGGCGTGCATCCCGAGGTCGGCTACCTGCGCGCCGACGGCTTCCCCTGGCGCCTCTCGCACACCCCGGCGCGGGGCGTGACAGCGGCCCCCCTCTTCGCGCAGCACAACGACGAGGTGCTCGCCGGCGTCGCCGGCCTCGGCGCCGAGGCGATCGCCGAGCTGCGCGACAGCGGCGCGCTCGCGGACGAGCCGACGAACCTGCACCTCTTCCGCCGGGCGCCCTGACCGCGGCAGGGTCGCGCGCGTGCCTATGGCGCCGAGAGCGACCCTCGCATTCCCTCAACCAGCCTCGCGAGAGCCGGGAAGTCGGTCGCTGCCAGAACGCCCCGGCCCGGAGCGATCGACCCGGCACCGAACAGGACGCCGCGCATGCCCAGAGAGGCCGCGGCGCGCACGTTCGCGATACGGTCGTCCACGAAGATGCATGGGCCGGTCACGTCTGAGCGTGAGACGAAGGCGTCGTAGATCGCCTCCTGAGGCTTGCGCTCCCCCACGTCGCCGCTGATCGTCCACGGATTGATGAGCCCCAGAAGCCCGAAGTGGCGGGCCCGCGCGACGGCCCACTCCGACAGATCGTTGGAGATGCACGCGACTCGGACTCTGGAGGCCGCGCACCACTGCAGGAAGTCGCCCGCTCCCTCGGTCAGCGAGTAGGCGGCGACGAACTCGCGGTCGAGAGCCTCGCCTGCGCCGGCAATGCCGAGCCGGCTCCACAGTTCCGCCGACCGGAGCAGGCCCATCGATGCATCGAAGTAGAGGGCGGTGATCTCACCGTCCGGCGTGGTGCATCCCCGCTGGCGCGCGAACGGGATCAGCAGATCCGCGACATCGTCGGGCGGCTGATAGAGCACGCCCATCGCATCCAGCACGACTCCGGGTGCAGGGTGACTCGCACCCGCGTCGTGCCCGCACACCCCGCGGCTCCCCGGCCTGGATGACGCGGCGGCGGCGGGCGGCGCGTTCCCGCCTCGCCGCCGCCGCGTCATGCCCCTGCGGTCGTCGGGCGCTAGGCTGCGCTCCCTTCCGGGACAAGCTCGCGCTCACCCCGCAGGACGCCGACGCCGATGACGAGAAGTGCGAGCGCCGCGACGGTCAAAACAACGTTGCTCGCGACCACGAAGGCCACGGGCGCCGCCTCGGCCTGCTGGCCGATGGCCGCGACGAGGAGTCCCGCCACCCCCGCGAGGAAGAACACCCAGCAGGCCGCGGCGTAGAGGTTCATCGAGGTGAAGCGCCGGGCGAGCGCGAGCCCGAGGACGACGCCGCTCGCCGACGCCACGATGAAGAAGCCGTAGTGGAGGCCTCCGCTCGTGGCCTGCAGCATGACGAGGTAGTCGTTGATCTGATCCGCGTTGGCGGCGACGCCGTCGACCTCCACGTCCTCCTGGTGCTGGGCGATCGCGACCAGCATGTGGCGCATCCCCATCGTCAGGATGTAGACGCCGTAGTGGAACAGGTTGAGCAGGACTCCGAAACGCAGCAGGCCGTCGTCGGCGTCGCTGAGGCGCCAGAACGCGAGGAGCCCGTAGGAGATCGCCAGGCACGCGATGATCACGGCAAAGAACACCAGGTGGGCGAGGTTGTCGTTGTTGACCATGGCGTCGATCGTGGCCTGGAAGTCCATCGAACTGGTCGCGTCGACCAGCCAGCCTCCCGGGTAGAGGATGAGCGCGATCAAGAGCAGTGCGACTCCCCCGACGATGGCGACCCCGGGCGCCTTGTCGCTGGAGAGCGTCAATCCCATCATGTCCGTGCACCCCTTCCGTGCGGCGCGCTGTCCGCCTCGCCAGACAGTAGCCCCCCGCTATAGCCGCTTCAACTGTCGTGACCCGCGCAGTGAGCCGGCGCGCGTGCCCTTGGTCGAGAGCGCCACCCGAAGTACGAGCAGGAAACCGGGCTCCTCGTGGACCTCTGCTGGGCGGGGGTGGGACCGGACACCTACGTGCGCTGCGGCCCGAACCGCCGCCAAGGATATGAGCGCCGGAGGCTGCGCGCACTACGCTGTGCGCCCCGAGCTCGCATTGGAGGTGATCGGGGATGAGCTTCTCCACGCACCCGCAGTTTCTCGAGATGCATCAGCTCGAGGTCCCCTGCGGTGGTTGCTGGACGTCGTTTCCTCGGCCGTGTCGATGCGGCGGACGGATCCACGCGGAGCTCGAGGAAGAAGGCGCGACGGGAGATATCTGGCTGAGGCGATGGTGCTCGACGTGCGGCGTCGATTGGGACGAACCGATTCCGGACACATCGTCGTGAACGAGACCGGGCGGCCTGAGCTCGATCCGGCGGCTCCGCTTCGGGCCGCCGACGTCGCGGAGCCGTGGCCGACCGATTGATCAGGCCTCCGGTCGAAAGTACGGGTGATCCACCGCCTCATGCGGCCACAGGAACTCGAACCCCGCCGCGAGCGCGTACCGGCGGTCGAGGTCCTCGCGATCGCCGATGTGCACGTGCACGTCCGCCTCAAAGCGGGCCTTCACGTCCGGCAACATGTGCTTGGAGACAACGAAGTCGACCTCGATGTCGTGCGCGGCCCAGATTGCCCGCTGGCCGCTCAGCGTGCGATCGGAGCAGCTGCCGATCAGAAAGCCCTTGTCGCGGACCCGGCGCACCATCTCCATCGTCAACACGCCCGGGGGATCGCCGACCTCGAGAGTGCCGTCGATGTCGAAGCTGATCAGAACCTGCACGGGCCACTCCCCGTCCTCGACCGCGATTAGTCGGGGCTGGCACTCCAGACGGTGAAGTTCCCGGCGAGGGGCATCGGCCCGCCCGAAACCGCCACCTCGGGCCTGACGCCGGTGACCTGTCTCGCGCCGGCGCGGCCCTGCAGCTGCTGGATGCAGTCCGTGTGCATCCAGACCCGGCTGCGACCGCCGCCGACGTTGCCCCCGCTGGGGGAGACCGGGTTGGGGCCCTCGATGCTGATGTCGGTCTGGTAGAAGTCCAGCGCCTCGCCGAACCGGATCCCGCGATAGCCCAGACCTTCGAGATGGAACTGGTGAAAGAGCGAGAAGCCGTCGTACATGTTCTCGAAGGAGAGATCGTCGGCGGTGATCCCCGCGCCCTCATAGATCTTGCGGGCGCTTCGCGCGGTGTCGGCCTCCACCTCGTCGAGCGTGGGAACCAGGCTGCGGGGCCGGGTGTTGCTGGAGGCGTGATTGAGGATGTAGACCGGCTTCTGCCTCATGTCCTTCGCGCGCTCGGCGGTGGTGAAGAGGTAGGCGCCCGACATCATGATGGGGATGTCGTTGTCGAACAGGTTGGCGGGCTTCGCGATCCACCGCGATGCGAGATAGTCCTCCGGTCCCAGCTCCTCGGGCCGGTGCTGCGCCCAGTAGCCCTCGGGGAACAGCAGCCCGTTGCGGCGGGAGTTCTCCATGAACGGCGCCATCATCTCGTGGCTCTTGCCGTACTTCCGGCAATATTCAGCGAATTGCAGGGCCGTGCCGTAGGAGGCGGGGCCGCCCCACAGTCGGGTGATGGCGGCGGTGCCCGGCAGGGTCTCCCCGGCGTTGTCCCCGCCCTGGTAGTAGCGCCCCTCGAAGTTGTGCCAGCTCTTGACGACGAGGCAGGTGTGGGTCAGGCCGTCTCCCACGGCCTGGGCCGCGACATTGAGCGCGTTCGACATGCAGCCGGGGCCGTACATCGTGAACCGGACGTTGGTGAGCTCCGGCATGTTCTGAAGGAGCCACTCGGCACTGAGCTTCGCGATGCCGTCGAGCGGGTCTTGCGTCTGCCGGAAGCTCCGGATCACGTCCAGGGGAAGCGGCTTGCCCTCCTCCCAGAACGAGCCGGTCGTCGTGGAGGGGACGACCACTAGGCCGTCGATCTGATCGGGCGCGACACCGGCGTCGTCGACAGCACGCCGGAGCGCCTGGATGCTGAGCGCGCCGACGCACGTCTCGGCGCGGCCGTCCCAGCGCCGGGCCGTCGGGGCATGGCCGACGCCGACGGCGGCGACCTTGCCACGGTGCTCCCAGATGCCGAGGCCCTCGTCGTTGCGGTACATCGCATCCGGTGCGGTTGGTGTCGTCATTGCGCGCTCTCCGTGCCGTGCATGCCCTTCGGTGGGTAGGGATCAGTCACCGATCACGCGCCACTCGGGCACGAGCTGACCATTCGCCGTGGGCTCGAAGATCACCTCGACGGCCGCGCCGACGGGCACGTCGTCCACCGGTGTGCCCGGGAGGTGCGAGTACATCTGTATGCCCGGATCGTCGTCCAGCATGATCACGGCGAGGTTGAAGGGCTGATCCTCCTGGAGCAGCCGCACGGGACAGTCGTGCACGACCCCGTAGTTGTAGATCGTGCCGCGCCCGCTGACGGGCTTCCACTCGAGTGAATCGCCCGCGCCGCACTGGCTGCAGGCCTCCGCCGGCGGGTGCTGCAGCCGATCGCAGGCGCGGCAGTTCTGGATCACGAGGCGCTGCTCACTGGCGGCGTCCCAGAAGGGTTGACTGAAGCTGTCCGGTACGACGCCCTGCTTGCTCATCGGATCCCCCCGTCGCCGCGCAGCGCTGCTCTGCCGCCCTCGGCGTGGGCGCAGAATACAGGTCGCGGACCGTCGGCGAGCGGCAGCTCGCTCTCACGTACGGGCGGGCCAGCGGCGCAACGTGCGTGCCGACGACCTCCTCCACGAACGGGCCCGTCGCGGGAGCGGCACGAGCGGAGGCGTCTGTCGGTCGCACGGGCTCCGTACGCCGTTCGCGACCTTCCCATATCATCGGGCGGGCGGCGCCGGGTCGGAGTCAGTCCCCCGATAGTGACGGACGGACTTCTCCTGGGCACCGGAGATGCCACCAGAGAGCGCCGCGCCCCCAACGGCGCTCGCTTCCGCCAGCTCCAGCACCCCCTCTCTGAGGGGCGCGAGCGTCCGGGGGTGGAGCCCCGACTCGGGATGGTCCCGGGCGCGCCACTCATCCTTGCTAGCACCTGACCCGACAAGGCGCCCAAGCCATGCAGCTGAAGCTCGGCATTGGTCCGGCGTGTCCACCCGCCTTACTGGACGTCGGTCGGTAACTGTGGAATAAGGGACTGAATGGCAGCGCCTCCCTTAGGCAACGTGTGCCCTTAGATTGAGTTTCCTCTGGGATGGAGTGATCTAGGTGGATCATCCGAAACAGCAACGGCTTTGGGAACTAGCAATGTTCTGCCTCAGTCGTGCGCGGAAGGCTCTGCGTCACTACTACAATTTCAGCATCATAGACGGGAAGATCTCCAGCGTCGGATTTGATGAAAGTTCAAGTGAGATGGAGGATCTCGTCATCGCGCTACAGCATGTGTACGAGTCTTGTAAGATCCTCAACAAAGACTGGCCATCAGGAGTTTCCCGCGAACCACTCCAATCAGCGAATCGTTTTGTCAAAGTGTGGAAAGAATCCTCAGGCCCGCAACTGCGCCACGCATATGCACACTACGAAGATGCGCTGGCAAAAGATACCCACCACCTGAGGAAAGATGACGTCGATAGCGTCACTTGGCACAAGGTGGAGTACTCGCCAACCGAAGGTTCTTGGTCACAGAACGCCTCGGCAGGCCCGGGAGCCGTCGTGCTCCTGGGGACGGAATACAGTCTCGATGGCGTGTACGAGGCGGTGCTAGGGGTCGAGACAGACTTCCGGAACGTGCTCGCGCCCATCGCCACACCGGTGGAGCCGCGTGAATCGGGAATGCGTCTCTTCCCGATAGCGACACTCGTGAACAGTGCGACGAGAAACCTCGGCATCGTTGAGCAGCACAACTCGCTGCGCGGTGGCGTCGATTGGGATCGAAAAGACGAGATCGACCGACGGTGAAGTTCATAGAAAGAACCCATTCGCGAGGGCGGCATCAGTCGTAAGGACTGGTACTCAGCCCCGTTCGCACGCATACGCGCGAGGCGCTTTCGGTGGTAGCGCAGCTCGGTCAGTCACGATCGCGAAACAGGTCGATCAGCGAGACTTGCTCTGGGGTGAGCCGTAGCGAGCGGTTGGTCGGCGCGGGGTAAACCTCGGCGTCATCCCAAATGAGACGCCTAACGCTGGTGGCGACCCCGATCTTGACGCCACGCGCACTGAGCTGCGCGAGTAGCTGTGCGGCTTCGAACAAGTAGATCGACTCGATCGTCCATGGTGCAGTAGTTCCGCGGGATGACGCCGCGTGCCGCTTAGGACCGGTCAGTACAAGGAAGAAGTCGGGGAGCGCGTCCGGTCGTATATCCAACACCCCCTCGTCCTTCGAGTACTTCTTGATGTTCACTGATCTGCCCGCGAGCGGTCCGTGCACAAAGTAGCCGTCCGCCCCTTTGTGCGACGCGGAGCCGTACAACGTGATCTCGAAGATCTCGGCAGCCACGTACTCTCCGATGTGGCCTGGGTGGGCGGGGCGACCGATGGTCACGGCGATCTCCGCGTCGACGAGATTCCTTCGCTGAATGAGCGAAGCCAGTCGCCCGAGTTGATCACTACCTGCCATATCGGGTTTGGTGTCCTCCGCGCTCTCCAACGGGCAACTCGCGTCGAGCAAGTCTACTCCGCGCCCCCGGAGGCGACCCTCAACTGGCCAAAACGGGTGCTCATGTGTGGCTCCGGGGGCTTAGGCAACCCGCGTCGGCCAGCTCGCCCACCTGCCCGACCGCGCGATGCGTGAACCCCTGCCATGGCGCGAGGCAAGCAAGGTCGCATCTTGGAGTCGGCTAGCAGCCGATCAGCACCGAGAAGATGTGCCAGCCCCGCTCACTTGCGAGTGTGTGACGTCGCAAGCATCATCCCCACGGCCGACAACTCCGGAGTTGTCGGCCGGAATAGAACACCTGTGCTACTCTGTGTTGCATAGGAGGCAGCTCTAACGACGCACTTGGTCGACACTCAGTCTTCCCCTTCCTTCACGGGCATCTACGATGTGCCCGAGGCCGCTAGGTACATTAGGGGCGCCCTCAACGCCGAGGTCGTTTACCCGGTGCAGTCCTCGAAGATGATCCGGTGGATTCGCCGTGGCGTCGCCTCCCCCGACCTCGCCGACACCCCGGGGCGCAAGCTGCTCATTGGTTTTGAGGACCTGATCTCACTGCGAGTGGTGTTGGCGCTTCGAGCGGCTAGAGTCAAGTGGAGCCGAATCGACAGGGCTGAGACATGGCTGCGAACAAACACGGGCGCCCGTAGACCGTTTGCGACGGAGGCACTGTGGACGGGTCAGGGGCACGTGTTCGCGAGGCTGAGAGAGCAACTGCTCTCTCCCAGCGCCTCCGGCCAGCTGGCCTTCGACATACTGCACGACTACCTGTTCCCTGTTCACGGGCTGCGGTTCGATGACGAGACAAGAATGGCGAATTCGTGGGCGCCTGTTGCCGGGGTCGTGCTCGAGCCTGACGTGCAGTTCGGCTCTCCCTGCCTGAAAGGGACGCGCATACCGACCAGAACCGTCGCTGGCATGGTTGAAGCTGGCGATTCGCCGGAGTGGGTGGCTTCGGCCTACCGGATCTCACGCGAAGAGGTGCAGGCAGCTTGTGACTGGGAATCCCGTCTCAGGATTAAGTGATCCCCGTTTCCTGCTCGACGAGTCACTGACTCCAGCAGTTGCGACGGCTTTGCGACTTGTCGGATATGAGATTCACGACGTCGTGGCCGCGCTTGATCCGGACAGGAAGCGAGGAGCGTACAGCATCAAGGATCCCGAGATCATTGCCTGGTGCCAAGAAAGTGGTGCTGTCTGGATCCATGCAGACGACCGCGCCAGGAGGGAGCACGGCACCTTGATGCTCAGGAGTGGGATTCGAACGCTGTGGCTCTTCCGTCCGAAGGGGATGATGACCGGACGGGAGCAGTTGAGGATTCTGGCTGTCGTCCTTCCCAAGCTCATCGACCGATACGAGACTCAGCCGCGCAAGAGGCACTACCGAGCCTCCGCAACGAGCCCGCTATCGACGCCCTCGCTGCGCCTCGTGGACCTCTGAGCCTCGCCACGAACTCGCTATGTTCGCGATCACTTGACTCTGTGGGCCTCGAATCGGCAGTCGAGCGAAGCAAGGACCTGCGATGGCTCGCGATCCCTGTCGGAATGCACCGTGTTCCTACGCGAACTGTAGGTCGTGCGTCGTGCACGGCGACGGGCGATGAATGAGACGCTGCGCGTGCTGCATCCGTCCGAACTCGCCGGTCAACGGGTCGACCCACACCTCGTACGGAGCAGCTGCTCACGGCTCGCTCGGGGCGACGAGGTGGAAAGCTCCACCGCCAAGGTCGGCTGGTGGCGACGCGCTCGCGCTACAGGTAAGGAGGGACGATCCAGGCCGTCGCGATCCTGCGGTCGGCCTCGCTGACTGGGCGTGGCGTCTTGTAGATCCTCGGCGAGGCGCTCCTTGTCCCGGGCAACAGCTGGTTCAGGGCAGCTTGGGCACCCACGCGCCCCGGTCGGTCCATCGGGTCGGGAGGCTCAAATAGGCGATGGGCGACTCTCTCGTATTCGACACGGCGCAGCATGAGCAGCCCCGGGTCTTGCGGGGAGGAAGACATCGGCGTAGGATTTGACACTGTTCCGGGAGAACAGGCCGGGCCGCTCCTTACGTCGGCCATCAGACCCGCCGCGCCAACGGCGGGTCGTTTCGTGTCTGGACCTAGGATTCTAGGCGTGGTGGGTTGCGCTTGTATAGCACCTATGTAAACGAGCCCTAGCCTAGGCTCGATCGAGACAGCGCTGACGATGCGGTCCGTTGCCCGCATCTCCTAGGCCGCCACGACACGATGGTATTCCCTGAGCGTGGCGCGCCGGGAAGGATTCGAACCCTCGACCCTCAGTTCCGAAGACTGATGCTCTGTCCCCTGAGCTACCGGCGCGCGCGAGGCCTGATTCAGGATGGCGGTGGGCCCGCCGGGAGGCAAGGCGGATCCGAGCGCAGCGGGTCGAGCTCGCCGAGGGGCCATGGATGCTGGATGAGCCCATGCGTATGATGCGCTCCATGAAGGTCGCCACGCCGACACCCAGCGGGCCGCCTCGTAGGCGCCGCGTCGCCCTCGCGGCGGCGATCCTCTCTCTCGCCGGCGTCCTCGCCGTGGTCTGCGGCTCGGATGCAGACCCCGATCCGGAGCCGACCGCCACGCCGGCGACCCCGGTGGCGGCGACCCCCGCGC
>VYDD01000179.1 GCA_009843625.1 Gammaproteobacteria bacterium
GCATCATTCTGTACGCCCTGGTCTTCGGGCTCGACCGCGCCAGGGCCGCGATACCTACCGGGATCGTGATCTGGTGCGGCACCCTGGGAGTCCTGATCTTCGCCGGCGTCGGCGTCGTAGCGATGTTCATGGGCGGCAACTTCCTGGACTACGGAGTCCTGCTGTACGACGCCGAGCACGCCCAGCACATCGGCATCCTGCTCGTTGAAGCGGGGGTTCTCGTCACCGTCTTCGGGGTCATGGTCACGCTCTTCTACAGCTTCGCCGGGCGGAGGAGGAGCGGGTAGATGGAGTTCCTGGGCCTCTTCAACTACTGGGTCGTCATCTTCCTGATGATGGTCGGTTTCTACGCGCTGATCTCCCGCGGCAACCTGGTCAAGAAGGTGGTCGGGCTGAACCTCTTCCAGACCTCGGTTATCATCTTCTATGTGAGCACCGGGAAGATCGTGGGCGGCACCGCCCCCATCCTGATCGAGGATGATCACGGCGTGGCCGAGGGCGCGGGCGAGGTGCTCTACTCCAACCCCCTGCCTCACGTACTCATGCTCACCGCCATCGTGGTGGGCGTGGCGACCATGGCGATGGCCCTCGCGCTCGTGGTGCGCATCAAGGAGACCTACGGCACCATCGAGGACGACGAGATCCAGGAACAGGTGCTCGCCGACCAGTTGCAGGGGGGCGCGCGGCCATGATCGCGACGCACCTTCCCGCCATCCAGATCGTGGCGCCGCTTCTGGCCGCGGCCCTTTGCGTGCTGGTTCCCTGGAAGCGGGTCTCGTGGGGCATTGCCATGGCCGGAGCGGTGACCGCCTTCTTCGCGGCCATCGGCCTCCTGGCCCGCGTGCTGGACGGCGAGATCATCCGCTATGCTCTGGGCGGCTGGGCGGCGCCCTGGGGGATCGAGTACCGGGTGGATGCCGTCAACGGCCTGGTGCTTCTCATCGTCGCCGGCATCGGCGTGGTCGTCACGCTCTTCGCCCTCGCGAGCGTCGAGCGCGAAGTGGACGAGCGCCGCATCCCGCTCTTCTACGGCGCGTGGATGCTCTGCCTGTGCGGCCTCCTGGGCATCGCCATCACCGGGGACGCCTTCAACATCTTCGTCTTCCTGGAGATCTCCTCGCTCGGCACCTACGCCCTCATCGCCATGGGATCCGACCGGAGGGCGCTGGTCTCGGCGTTCCGCTACCTCATCATGGGGAGCATAGGGGCGTCGTTCATCGTGATCGGTATCGGGCTGCTCTACGTCGAGACCGGGACGCTCAACCTGGCCGACCTCGCCGAACGTCTTACCGCCCTGCACGGCGAACGAACCGTCCTGGTGGCGTTCGCCTTCCTGACCGTCGGCACGAGCCTCAAGCTGGCCCTCTTCCCGCTGCACGTCTGGCTGCCCGACGCGTATGCCTTCGCACCCTCGGCGGTTACCGGGCTGATCGCCGCCACGTCCACCAAGGTTGCGGTCTACGTCCTGCTGCGCTTCTTCTTCACCGTCTTCGGAGTCACCTATTCCTTCGACGAGCTCAGCCTCGGGATATGGCTGCTGCCGCTTGCGCTGGTGGCGATCTTCACCATGTCGCTGGTGGCGATCTTCCAGCGCAACATCAAGCGCATGCTGGCCTACTCGAGCGTCGCCCAGATCGGCTACATCATCCTCGGGATCAGCTTCGCCTCGGTCACCGGACTGACCGCGGCCACGCTCCACCTCTTCAACCACGCGCTCATGAAGGGGGCGCTGTTTCTCGCCCTCGGCTGCGTCATGTACCGGGTGGGCTCGGTGCACATCGATTCCCTGCGCGGCCTGGGCCGGCGCATGCCCTGGACCATGGCCGCCTTCACGGCGGGAGGTCTCAGTCTCATCGGGGTCCCGCTCACGGTGGGCTTCGTGAGCAAGTGGTACCTGGTGCTGGGCGCGCTCGAGCAGGGGATGTGGCCGGTCGCGGCGCTGGTGCTGGTCACCTCGACTCTGGCCGTGGTCTACATCTGGCGGGTGGTGGAAGCCGTCTACTTCGGTGAGCCGTCCGCACGGGCCGGTTCCGTGTCCGAAGCTCCGCTGCGGCTGCTGGTCCCCACCTGGGCTCTCATCGTTGCCAACCTCTATTTCGGCATCGACGCCTCACTGACCACCAACGTCGCCGGCCAGGCGGCGCGCGCCCTGCTGGGAGGCGCTCCGTGAACCCGGGCGAACTGGCGCTCCTGGCCCTGGTCATCCCCGCGGCCGGGGCGGCACTCGTGGGCCTGCTGCGCGCCAGTCCCAACCTGCGCGAGGCCGCCTCGCTGATCACGGGCGGCGTCCTTCTGGGCGTGGTGATGCAGATCCACCGCGCGGTGAGCGCCGGCGAAACACCGCGCTTCGTGCTGGCGGAGCCCCTCCCCGGCCTCCCGCTGGAGCTGGTGGTGGAGCCCCTGGGGATGATCTTCGCGCTGGTGGCGGGCAGCCTCTGGATCGTGACCACGCTCTACGCCATCGGCTACATGCGCGGGCATCACGAGAAGAACCAGACCCGCTTCTACATCTTCTTCGCCCTGGCCATCTCCTGCACCATGGGGGTCGCCTTCGCGGGCAACCTGTTCACCCTCTTCATCTTCTACGAGGCGCTGACGCTCTCCACCTTCCCGCTGGTCACGCACGCGGGCACCGACGCGGCGAAGAGGGCGGGGCGCGTGTACCTGGGCATCCTGCTCAGCACCTCGATCGGCTTCCAGTTGCTCGCCATCATCTGGAC
>VYDD01000274.1 GCA_009843625.1 Gammaproteobacteria bacterium
CCTGGAGGATGGCGACCACGCCGTCGCGGCTGTATTCGGGCGGGATCGTCTCGCGCTCGGCGAACATCTCGCGGAGCCGCGTGCCCGAGATGCGGAGCTTCCCCTCGTCGCCGTGGCGGCAGGACCGGCCGGGAGCCTCGCCCGTCGCCACCGCCGCCACCCTGCGATAACGCTCGTCCTCACCCAGCCGGTCGCTGTGGCCGTCCGGAGCGAAGCACACGTTCCCGGTCGCCATGCCCCCGCAGTCGAAGCAATGGAACGTGTCGTCGACCTTGATGGGCCGGATGGCGAGGCTGTCCGCACCGATCTCGTCGAAGATGCGCTGCGCGTCGTAGGGCCCGTAGTAGCCGCCGAGCCCGGCGTGGTCGCGCCCCACAACTAAGTGCGAGCACCCAAAATTCTGGCGGAAGAGCGCGTGCAGCAGCGCCTCGCGCGGGCCGGCGTAGCGCATCTCGATCGGGTAGCCGGCCTGAATCACCCGCCCTTTCGGGAAGTGGTTCGCGACCAGCCAGTCGATCGCGCGAACCCGCACGTCGGCCGGGATGTCGCCTGGCTTGAGCGCGCCGAGCACCTGGTGAATGAGCACCCCGTCGCATACCTCGATGGCGACCTTGGCGAGGAACTCGTGGCTGCGGTGCATGGGGTTGCGGGTCTGGAAGGCGGCGACCGTCGACCAGCCGTGTTCGCCGAAGAGCATCCGGGTCTCGGCGGGGCGCAGGTAGAGCCCCCGGTAGGTCTCGGGAAAGTGCCCTTCGGAGAGGACCGAAACCCGCCCCGCCAGGTTGACCGGCCCTTGAGCCATGACCTTGGCGACGCCCGGGTGAGCCTCGTCGCTCGTGCGGTAGACCTCGTGGCATTCGAGCGCCTTGTCGATGGCGTATCTCTCGGTAACCGCGAGGATGCCGAGGATCTCGCCTGCTTCGTCGGTCAACGCCACGTCGTCGCCGACGGCGGCCCCAAAATCCTCGGCGCAGGAAAGCGTGATGGGGAGCGGCCAGAAGAGCCCGCTCTCCATGCGCATGTCGAGGCATGCGCCGCGCCAGTCGGCCGCGCCCATGAAGCCGTCGAGCGGCGTGTAGGCCCCCATGGCGAGCATGAAGAGGTCCGAAACCTCGCGGCTCGACAGCGGCAGTTTCTTCAGGGTGCGCGCCCGCTTCAGCGCCTCGCCCCGCTCCTCTTCGGGCAGCAGCAGGGGCCGCAGGGTGGCGCCGCCGTGCGGGGCGATCAGCGCAGGCACGGGGGGTCCCCACTTGGTGCGTCCTGCGCGCGCAGACTTTCGACGTCATGGCCGGGCTTGTCCCGGCCATCCACGGGTTTTTCATAGACCGCGGGCAAAGAACGTGGATGCCCGGAACGAGTCCCCGTTTTAGCCGAGACCGACAATCCCGAACCGGGCGTGCCGGAGCCGCCCTTTCCGCCGCCGTTTTCGGTCCATTCGACGATGGTGGCGAGGTCGCCGTGCAGCGTGGCGTGGACCTCGCCCCATTTCTCGCCGGGGGTGAGCACGATCCGCTCGATCAGCCCCCGGATGGCGTCCGCCGCCTCGGCGCGCTCGTCGGGGCGCTTCAGCGCCTCGGCAAGCCGCTCGACCTTGCGCCGGTAGATCGCCGCGACGTTGGGATGGATGTCCGGCAGGTCGGCCGGGACGGCGGCGAGAAGGGCGGTCAGCTCGTCCTGGCGCGCTTCCAGCTCGCGCAGCCGGTCCGACATGCCCCGCACATAGCCGCCGTCCTCGATGGCCGCGATCATCGAAGCGATCTTCTTCCCGATGGCGGCAAGTTCCCTGCGGTCGCTCGCGCCCGAAGCGCGACGCTCGCGGTTGAGCCGGTTGGTCTCCTCGGCGTAGGCCCGCATCGCCGCCTCGGCCGCCTCGGGAGCCATCAGCCGGTGCTTCAGCCCCGTCAGCACCCGCTCCTCGATGACGGTCCTGCGGATGCCCCTGCGGTTCGTGCAGCTGCCCGTGACATGGCCGGTGCAGGAATAGCGGTCCTGGCCGCGCATCGCATACGGCCCGCCGCACACGGCGCATTCGAGCAGGCCCGACAGCAGGTGGCGGGGCCGGTGGGCCGCGTTCAGCCGGTTCGTGTTCGCTGCGCGCGTGCCCGCGATCACCGTCGCGTACCGCTCCGCCTGTTCCGCCTGCCGGTCCTTCGCCGCCTGCCACAACTCGTCATCCACGATGCGAAGCGCGGGAACCTCGACCTCGATCCAGTCCTCCGGCGGGTTGAGCCGCGTCACCCGCTTGCCGGTCTCCGGGTCCTTCATCCCGCGATGCCGGTTCCATACCAGCCGGCCGATATAGAGCGGGTTGTTGAGCACGCCCGTGCCCGCGCTCGCATGGCCGCGCACCGTGCTGTCGCTCCACCGCTTGCCCGTGGGGCCGGGGATGCCCTCCGCGTTCAGGCCCCGCGCGATCGCGCGGGGGCTCATTCCTGCGGCATACTCCCGGAAGATGCGCCGCACGACTTCGGCCTGGCCCTCGTTGACGGTGCGCTCGCCGCGTATCCGCTCGCCTGCGGCATCGAGCGCCTTCACCACGTCGTAGCCGTAGCTGCGGCCCCCGCCCGCCTTGCCGGCCTCCACGCGGCCCCGGATGCCCCGGTGCGTCTTCGCCGCGAGGTCCTTCAGGAACAGAGCGTTCATCGTGCCCTTGAGGCCGACGTGAAGCTCGTTGATCTCGCCCTCGGCCA
>VYDD01000102.1:0-19390 GCA_009843625.1 Gammaproteobacteria bacterium
CGAAGAGCTGAGCATCGTCACGCCCAGGCCACAGACTACCTGGCAACAGGTGGCCGGGATCTACTCGGGCTCGGCGCATCAGATCATCTTCATCGACACCCCGGGCCTGTTTGCCGCGCGCGACCTGTTTCACAGGGGCATGGTGGAAACCGCATACCGGGCGATCGAGGACGCGGATGTCGTGCTGGCGGTGCTGGACGCGGTCGCGTTGTCCAGGCGCGGCCGGTGGGGCGTGCCGCGCGCTCTGCTGGAGCGGGCGCCGGCCCGGCAGATCGCGGCGCTGAACAAGATCGACGCGATTTCGGGAAAGGCGGTCGAAGCGCTGGTGCTGGAAGCGGAGCGGGAACTTGGTGCCCGGGTCTTCCCGATCTCGGCGCTCGACGGCACCGGCGTAAAGGAGCTGCGCGGGGTCATGCAGGCCGAGCTGCCGCGGTCGCCCTTCCTGTTCCCACCTGATTTCATCGCCTCCGAGCCGGTACGCTTCTTCGTAGCGGAACTGGTTCGCGAGAGTGTGTTCGAGTTGTACCAACAGGAGATACCGTATTCCGTCTCTTGCCGGCTCGAGCAGTTCCGCGAAGACGACGATCCCGTCTATATTCAGGCCATCCTGTACGTGGAGAGGTCGTCTCAGAAGGGGATTCTGATCGGAGACGGCGGGCGCGCGATCCGCAGACTCGGTTCTCGAGCCCGGACCAAAATCGAACGTTTCGTCGACCGGCGGGTGTACCTTGACCTGCGGGTGAAGGTGCTGGCCGGATGGCGGCGCAAGCGTGGACACCTTCGGAGATTGGGCTTTGCCGTTCCCCGCGATCACGAGACGCAGCGGCCTCGCTAGTCCTCGTTCGTTCGTCCTGTGGCTGCTGCTCGCGGGGTTCTGGCCTGCGCCGGCGACCACACAGGACGGGGAGTTGGCGGCGGCGGCCGACGCCTCCGCCATCTTCGCGCGCAGAATGCCATCCACGGAGGGGGCCCTCTTTCTGATCCTTCCGGTGGGCGCCCAGGGCATCGCGATGGGGCGGGCGATGACCGCGCTGCCGTCCCAGGAGAGCGCGTTCTGGAATCCGGCCGGGCTCGCCCACGTCCGCGATCGCCGGTTCTTCCTGTATCGGGGCGATCAGCTCGCGGGCAGAGCGACCGCCTTCTCCTTTCTCATGGGCCGGGAATCGGTGGGCACGCTGGGAATCTCCTACCAGGAGTTGGACGTCGGGGATCAGCAGATGACCGGCATCGGGGGCGAGGTGCTCGGTTCACTGAGCGTACGCGGCTACCAGGCGGTCGTGTCGTTCGCGACCGAGTTGGTCGACCGGGTGAGCGTGGGGACCAACTTCAAGATGGTGCAGTTCCGCATCGGTTGCCGCGGGCAGTGCCTGGACCAGGGTGTGACCGCGACCACCTACGCGGTGGACGCCGGCGTCCAGGCGACCTTCTCGGACGCTGTGCCGCTCCGGCTCGGGCTGATGATCGCGCACCTGGGCCCGGACCTTCAGGTCGTCAACGCCGAACAGGCGGATCCGCTGCCGGCGCGGGTGCGCCTGGCGGCCGCATACGACATTCTGGACCACTTCGACGAGCAGCCGGCGTTCGATCTTCGTTTCACGGCGGAACTGGAGGAGCGGTGGCGCCATCCGGGGTCGCCCTCGGTGCATGTCGGCACCGAAGTCGCCACCACCGGAAGCGAGACCCTGTCCGTCCGCCTGGGCTACGCCTGGCGCGACGGAGAGGGCGAGGCGGCACTCGGGCTGGGTCTTCGCGTCGGCCGTTTTGATCTGGGCGTTGCCCGGTCCCTCACCCGGACGTCGCTCGCGACCGGTTCCGAGCCCGTGCACGTGAGCCTGGGCGTGGTCTTCTGATGACCCCCACGGGGCCGGCGGAGGTCATCCGGTCCGCGCGCCGCCGGGTTGCGTGGCCGGCGCTCGTGTTTCTGGTGGTCGCTCCCACGGGCCTTGCGGGTCAGAGTCCCATCGAGGTGCAGCCGTCTTCCCGGGTCTGGGACGCGGCGCTGGCAGGCTCGCTACCCGGCTGGCCTCCCGGCGGAGCCCAGGGTGCGGCAACACCTGTTCTTCCCTGGACGGCCAGCCGCGTCCGCGCCGGCGTCGACCCCGGAGCATCCCGTCTGCGCGGGCAGGACGCCGTCCTGACGGGACAAGTCGTCCCGGAGACGATCTCCCCGACCCGAGCCCTCCTCTATTCGGGTGTGCTTCCGGGATGGGGACAGCGGCGCCTGGACAGGGGCCGCTGGTGGGGGTTTCTGGCCGTGGAAGTCGTCGGATGGGGCCTGCTGTTCGACAGGCAGCGAACGGGGCACGACTTCCGCACCCGCTACCGCGACCTCGCGTGGTTCGTCGCGCGGCGCGGAACGCTGGGGGAACGCATGGACGGAGACTTCGAGTACTACGAGGCGCTCGGCAAGTACCGCGCTTCGGGAGCCTTCGACGCGGACCCCTACATGGGCGGCATTCAACCCGAGACCGATACCACCACCTTCAACGGCGCCATCTGGTCGCTGGCCAACGAGATCTTTCTGGTGCCCGGAGAGCAGGGGCCGTTCGGCCCGGGTTCGCCGGAGTACGAACACGCCATGGAATACTACGCCAGCCGGAGCATCGGCCCGGAGTTCCACTGGGACTGGAACGGTGACGAGGTCAGTCGCGCGGAATACGACAGATTGATCCAGAGAAGCGACGCTGCGCTGCGCCAGGTCACGACCGTCGTCGGCGTCATCCTGGCGAATCACCTGGCCGCCGCCTTCGACGCCTTCATCACGGCTCGGCTGCGCACCGTGGACTCCACGGCCGAGTTCCGCCTGGTCGTGGTACCGGAGGCGCACGGTCGGTGGTGGGTGGGCGGACAACTGCTTCCCTGATGCATCCGAAGCGTGCGGTGCCGCCCATTCGGCGGATGCATGGCGCGCCTGCCGAGCTGAGCCTAGTCTGTTGCGAGATGTCGCCGCTTGAGCCCGGAGGTGGCCTCCCTTGACATCCCATGCCGTATTCACCGTCCAATGCCCCGCCTGTTCGGCACGGTATCCGGTCGATCCGGGCAAGGTGCCCGCGGGAGGTGTCCGGGCCCGCTGTGGCGAGTGCGCGAACATCTTCCCGGTGGACCTGCCCGGTGCGCGCACGCGCGGGAGGACGGCGCCCGCCGTGCCTTCGGGCAGGTCGCGGGACAACGAGGCGCCGAGACCCTTCGCCGTAACCGATGCCGCAGACCGCGCCGCGCGCCTTGCACGGGTGCTCGTCTCCGACATGATCCGGTACCATCGGGACCGGTACGATCGCGCGCTCGAGCGAGGGACGCTCCGGGAGGACTTCGCCGAAGAGGTTCGACGTTCGTGGTCGGAATACGTCCGGCGGGTGGGAGAGGACCTCGCCCACGACAGTCGTTATTTTCAGGACGAACTCAACTCGACTCTGGCCCGCGGAGAGGAGCTCTTCTGAGAGCGGGGACGCTCTCCGAGCCGGGCAGTTCAACGATCGGATCCATGCACAACGAAGCCATCGAACGCTTGCGTGACCTCGAAGCCAGGATCTCCGAACTTCGGAGGTATCTTTGACATCGACGCACGCGAACGGAAACTGGATGAACTGGAGCAGGCGCGTTCCAGCGAGAGGTTCTGGGCCAATCCGGAGGAGGCGCGGAGGCTCATCGCCGATGCCAATCGGCTGAAGAACTGGGTGGCGCCGTGGCGTGAGCTTGCAGCCACCGCGGAAGAGTTGAGCGAGTGGGTGGAGGTCCTGGCCGCGGAGGAGGACGAGGAGATCGAGGCCGAGTGGGCGTCCAACGTCGAGTCGCTGGCCGGGGACGTGAGCGGCCTCGAACTCCGGACCATGCTTCAGGGGGAGGACGATCACCGCGGGGCGCTTCTCACAGTCCATCCCGGCGCGGGCGGCCTGGAGTCGCAGGACTGGGCCGAAATGCTCCTGCGCATGTACACCCGTTGGGCGGAGCGGCGCGGATGCAGCCTCAAGGTGCTCGACCTCCAGCCCGCCGAGGAGGCCGGCATCAAGAGCGCCGCGCTCGAAATCGAAGGCGACCATGCCTACGGGTATCTGAAGGCGGAGAACGGAGTACACCGGCTGGTGCGCATCTCGCCCTTCGATTCCCAGTCGCGGCGACACACTTCGTTCGCCAGCGTCTTCGTGTATCCGGTGGTCGACGATGAGATCGAAGTCGACATCGACGAAGCCGACCTGCGCGTGGACACCTTCCGTGCATCCGGGGCAGGGGGCCAGCACGTGAACAAGACGGATTCCGCCATCCGCATCACGCACCTGCCTACCGGCATCGTGGTGTCGTGCCAGCAGGAGCGCTCGCAGCACAAGAACCGGGCGACGGCAATGAAGATGTTGCGGGCCGCGCTACACCGGAGGGCGATCGAGGAGCGCGAGCGGGAACGCGAGGCGCTGGAAGCCACGAAGTCCGACAACGCCTGGGCCAACCAGATCCGCTCGTACGTGTTCCAACCCTATACGATGGTCAACGACCACCGGACGAGCGTAAAGGTCGGGGACGTCCACAAGGTGATGGACGGAAGGATCGATCCCTTCATCGAAGCCTACCTGAAACAGTTCGGAGCGGCCGGGGTCGGATAACCGGTCTTTCCACCCGGACCCGCAATGACGCAATCCACCAGAGCCAGGCCCGACCGCGCGCACTCCCCGGTCAGCGACCTCGAGCGGAGCATGCGCTCCCGCAGGGAAAAGCTGGAGCGCCTGCGAGAACGCGGGATCGAGGCGTTCGACTACGGCTACGCACGTACCCACATGGCTCGGGACGCCGCAGCGGCCTTCGAGGCCGCGGAAGCGGCGGGAACGCTGTCGGAGCGGGGGCAGGGGGCGGATGTGCGCGTCGGCGGCCGCATGATCGCCTTTCGGAGTCACGGGAAGAGCGCGTTCGCCGATCTGGAAGACGGATCGGGACGCATTCAGGTGTACTTCCGCAAGAACCAGGTGGGAGAGCAGGCGTTCGAGGATCTCGATCTCCTCGATCTGGGCGACTGGATCGGCGCGCGCGGCCGGCTCTTCCGGACGCGCATGGGCGAAGTGACGGTGCAGGTTGCCGACTGGACGCTGCTGACCAAGGCCCTGAGGCCGCTGCCACTGGGGAAGACCGAGGTGGACGCCGCGACCGGGGAGCGGGTTACCCACAGCGGCTTCGCCGATACGGAAGCCCGCTACCGCCAGCGCTACGCCGACCTGGCGGTCAACCCCGAGGTTCGCGAGGTCTTCCGCGCGCGGTCTCGGGTCGTGGCCACGGCGCGCAGCGTCCTGGACGCCCACGGCTTCCTGGAGGTGGAGACGCCGGTGCTCCAGCCCCTCTACGGCGGGGCCACGGCCCGTCCTTTCGTGACCCACCACCACGCGCTCGACAGCCGCCTCTACCTGCGCATCGCCGACGAGCTCTACCTGAAGCGGCTGATCGTGGGGGGCTTCGACCGTGTGTACGAGGTCTCCAAGGACTTTCGCAATGAGGGCCTGAGCCGGTTTCACAATCCCGAGTTCACCATGCTCGAGTTCTACCAGGCCTTCGCGGACTATCACGACATGATGGATCTGGTGGAGGAGCTCGTTTCGAAGATCGCGGCGTCAGTCGCGGGGGCGCGCACCGTCACCTACCAGGGGGAACGCATCTCGCTGGCCCCGCCCTTCAAGCGCATCCGGCTCGTCGAAGCCCTGGGCGAGGCATTGGGCGACGACCCCCTGGAACTGGAGGACGACGAACTGCGGGCCCGCGCGAAGGCGCTTCGCCTGCCGGACGTCGAGAGGGCGGGGCGGGGCAAGCTGATCGACAAGCTCTTCGACGTGCTGGTGCAGAAGGACCTGCGTTCGCCGACCTTCGTCCTGGATCATCCGCGGGAACTCTCCCCGCTGGCCAAGGCCAAGCGCGGTGACGCACGTCTCACGGAGCGCTTCGAGCTGTTCGTGCTGGGCACCGAGATCGCCAACGCGTTCTCGGAACTCAACGATCCCCTCGACCAGCGGGCGCGCTTCGAGGACCAGGCCCGCCTGGCGGCTGGTGGAGACGAAGAAGCCCACCGGGTCGACGAGGACTACATCCGCGCGCTCGAATACGGGATGCCGCCCACCGGCGGCGTCGGCGTCGGCATCGACCGCCTCACGATGCTGCTGACCGACCAGCCGTCCATTCGGGACGTGATTCTCTTCCCCATCCTGAGGCCCGAATGAGGGGAGGAGAAGAGGGTTGAGGCGTCTGGACTGGTACATCGCGCGGCGATACCTGGCGGCGCGCAAGCGGGGACGCTTCCTGTCGCTCATCACCTGGATCGCGCTCGGCGGCGTGACCCTCGGGGTCATGGCGCTGGTGATCGTGATCTCGGTCATGAACGGGATGCAGGAGGAGCTGCGGGCGAAGATCCTCGGGTCCAACCCCCATGTGCTCGTGCTGCAGACGGGCACCTCGCTGCGCATGGACGGCTGGGAGCAGGTGCTCGAGCGTGTCCGCACCGTCGATGCCGTCGTGGGAGCCGCTCCCTTCGTGGTCACCAGCGTCGGCATCCAGCGCGCCGGATACGCACAGACGGCCGACCTCTACGGGGTCCTGCCGCAACCGGAAGGCGTGCCCGTCACCGATTTCGAGCGCGATCTGCAGGACGGCGTCTATTCTCTCGGTCCCACCGGGTCGGGCTATCCTCCGGTGCTGGTGGGGAGTCTGCTGGCGCAGCGCATGCAGCTCTTCAAGGGCGACACGCTGGTGCTGGTGTCGCGCGAGAACGTCACCGAGAGTCCCATGGGCGGTCTGTACCCGACGGTTCGCCAGTTCGAGATGGCGGGGTCGTTCACGACCGGCATGTACGAGTACGACCTGCGCAACATCTACACGACGCTCGCGGCGGCCCAGGACCTGCTCGGCATCGCGGGGGAGAACCAGGTCGGCGGGATCGCCGTGCGTGTGGAGGATCTGTGGGAAGCCGATGCGGCGGGCCGGGAGATCCGCGCGGCAGTCGGGCCGGGCCATTTCATCGAGAGCTGGATGACGACCAACCGGTCGTTCTTCTCGGCCCTCAAGCTCGAGGAACTGGCGATGGGAGTCATCCTCGGCCTGATCATCGTGGTGGCTGCCTTCAACGTCGTGAGCACGCTGGTCATGGTCGTGGTGGACCGGACCCGGGAGATCGGGATCCTCAAGTCCATGGGCATGACCGACCGCGCGATTCTGCGCGTCTTCCGCCTGCAGGGGCTCTGGATCGGCATGATCGGGACTTCCCTGCGAGTGGCACTGGGCCTGGTGATGGCCTGGGCGCTCGACCGCTACCAGTTCATCTCGATTCCGGCCGATCTCTACTACCTGGATCATCTGCCCGTGGCAGTGGACCTGCTGGACGTCGCGACCATCATCGTGGTGAGCATGGGCATCACGTTCCTGGCCACCCTCTATCCGGCGTCCCGCGCGGCCGGTCTCCGGCCCGTGGAGGCGATTCGCCATGAGTGAGGAGGGCCGGTCCACAGGCCCGGCGCCCGGCAATGGAGCGACCCCGGATGCTCACGGGGTCCACGACCCCGTCCCGCTTCCCCTCCAGGCCCGCTCGCTCGTGCGCACGTTCGTGGGGGGCAACGGAAGTGAACTCCGTGTTCTGCGGGGGGTAGACCTGCGAGTTCACGTGGGCGAGGCGGTCTCGGTCACCGGCGCGAGCGGCGCGGGCAAGAGCACGCTGCTCCACCTGCTGGGGGCGCTCGACCGGCCGACATCGGGGGAAGTCCTCGTCGACGGGACGCCGTTGTTCGGGCTGGACGACGAGACCATCTGCAGGATCCGAAACCATCACGTGGGTTTCGTGTTTCAGTTCCACCACCTGCTGCGCGACTTCACCGCACTTGAGAACGTGATGATGCCCCGACTCATTGCCGGCCGGACCCGACCGGACGCCGAGGATCGCGCGCGCCACCTCCTCGATTCGGTCGGCCTCGGTGAACGCCTCGAGCACAGGCCCCGGCAGCTCTCGGGGGGAGAGCAGCAGCGGGTCGCCGTGGCCCGGGCGCTCGCCAACGACCCGGTGGTGCTTCTGGCGGACGAACCCAGCGGCAACCTCGATCGCCGGACCAGCGAGCAGCTGCACGACCTTCTCTTCCGGCTGAAGGACGACCACGACCTCGCCATGGTGCTGGTAACCCACAACCCTGCGCTGGCCGCGCGCGCGGACCGTGTCCTGCAACTGGACAACGGCATACTTGGGGAGGGGGACGGATCCCAGTGAGCGAAGATCCCCGGGTATGCAGCGAGTGCGGCGCGGCGGAGGCCGTGGTTCATCTGACTCAGATCGTGGACGATGTGGCCAGCGTGCTGCACCTGTGCGAGAAGTGCGCCGCTTCCCGCGGGGTCAACCAGCCCTCGCCGCCCGCACACTCTCCGCTCACCGACTTTCTGTCGCAGATGACCGGCCCGGAGGAGGGCGCGGAAGCAGGAGAGGAAGACAGGACCTGTACCTTCTGCAGCCTTTCGTTCGCGGGGTTCCGCGAGAACGGACGCCTGGGATGTCCACACTGCTACACCACGTTCGACTTCTACCTGAAGAATCTGCTGAGGCGCATTCACGGGGGCGTGCAGCACGTGGGCAAGGTGTATCTGCCTCCGGATCCCACCGTCTCCGAGCGCGAGCAGCGCCTCGAGGGCCTGCGCCGAAAACTCCGCTACGCCATCAGCACGGAGGATTTCGAGCGGGCGGCGCAGTTGAGAGACCAGATTCGTTCCCTTGAGCCGGTGACCCGGTAGGGAAGACGATGGATCACCTGTCCACGATCTTCGATCGGGGCCTGGGGTGGCTCGATGCGAGCGGTCCGGACTCGGATATCGTCCTCTCCACCCGCGTCCGCCTCGCCCGCAACCTGCAGGGGTACGCGTTCGGCCCGCAGTCGCGGGTCAACGATCGCCGGGCCGTGCTTGCGCGCGTGCGGCGAACGGCGGAGAAGGTCGACCTGCTCGCCGAGGCGAGCGTCCATCCGCTTGCCGAACTGGACGGCGGTACCCGGCGCATTCTTCTGGAACGGCGGCTCATCTCCCAGGACCTGCTTGGCGAGAAGTCGGACTCCGACCTTCCGCGGCGTGCGGCCGCAGTGGTGCTCTCGGCCAGCGATCCGGTGAGCGTGATGGTGAACGAGGAGGACCACCTGCGCCTGCAGGTGCTGGTCTCCGGCCTCGCGCTGGAAGGGGCGTGGGGCATGGTGGACGGACTGGACGAGGATCTGGGCCGGGAGCTCCCCTACGCGTACGACCACGAGCTCGGGTATCTCACCAGTTGCCCCACGAATGTCGGCACGGGGCTGCGGGCCTCGGTTCTCATCCATCTGCCGGGGCTCGTGCTCACCAAGGAGATCGGGCGCGTACTACAGGGGTTGAGCCAGGTCGGGCTGACGTTTCGCGGACTCTACGGAGAGGGTTCCGAGGTGGTCGGCAACTTCTTCCAGGTTTCGAACCAGACCACGCTGGGCAAGACCGAGGAGGACCTGGTCGATCATCTCGACCGCATCGTGCGCCAGGTCATCGAATACGAGCGGCGGGCACGCCGCGTACTGATTCGTGACGCATATCAAGTCACAGAAGATAAGATATGGCGTGCCTACGGGTTACTGCGCTATGCCCGATCTCTTACTTTCGAGGAAATGATGAACCTCCTGTCGGGGGTTCGCCTCGGCGCGGCGCTGAAACTTCTCCCTGGCCTCCGTGTATACTCGCTCAACAAGATCATGATCTTCACGCAGTCCGCCCACCTGGAGGATGCAGCAGGGCGGAAGCTTCCTCCCGGCGAGCGCGACGCGCACCGAGCCACCTATGTGCGCCGCATCCTGGCTACCGAGGGTGTGGTGATTCCGGACACGGAACCTCCGGAGAGCAGTTCGGGCTCCGGCCGCGACTCCTGACGACCCGCGGGCACAAAAGGCAGATGAACTACAATTTCACGGATCGGGTTCGCAAGGTGCTCGCGATGGCCAGGGACGAGGCCATCAGGCTGCAACACGACTATGTGGGCACCGAGCATGTGCTGCTCGGCCTGATCCGTGAGCGGGAGGGGGTGGCCGCCACTGTGCTGATGAACCTGGGCGCGGATCTGAGCCAGGTTCACCAACGGGTGGAAGAGGCCGTTCGCAAGGGCAAGGCGACCATCGCCCTGGGTGAATTGCCCTATACCTCGCGCGCGAAGAAGGTGCTGGAGTTCGCGCTGGCCGAAGCCCGCGAACTCAACCACTCCTACGTCGGCACGGAGCATCTGCTGCTCGGACTCCTGCGGGAGGAGAAGGGCATCGCCGCGCAGGTGCTGAACTCGATGAACGTACGGCTGGACAGGGCGCGCGCGGAGTGCCTGCGGGTGCTGGGCTCCGAGATGAGTTCGGATGTCGGCGGGGGACAGGCGGTGCCGGCGGGAGGCAAGCCGGACAAGAAGTCCAAGACTCCCGCGCTCGACCATTTCTGCCGCGACCTCACAAACCTGGCCCGTGGCGGCAAGCTCGACCCGACCATCGGCCGCCGCGTCGAGATCGAGCGGATCGTGGAGATTCTCTGCCGGCGCAAGAAGAACAACCCGGTGCTGATCGGCGAACCGGGTGTCGGGAAGACGGCTATCGTCGAAGGACTGGCTCAGATCATCGCGGCGGGGGAGATCACCGAAGCGCTCAAGGACCATCGGCTGCTGGCGCTGGACATGGCCGCGGTCATCGCCGGAACCAAGTATCGAGGCCAGTTCGAGGAGCGCCTGAAAGCGGTCATGAACGAGATCTCCCAGGGCGGCAACGTCATCCTGTTCATCGACGAGCTGCATACCCTGGTGGGCGCCGGGGCAGCCGAGGGCGCCATCGACGCGTCCAACATGTTCAAGCCGGCGCTCGCTCGCGGAGAACTCCAGTGCATCGGCGCTTCGACGCTGAACGAGTATCGCAAGTACATCGAGAAGGACGGTGCCCTGGAGCGCCGTTTCCAGCCTGTGATCGTGGACCAGCCGACCCTTCCCGAAACCGTGGACATCCTCAAGGGCCTGCGCGGCCACTACGAGGACCACCACAGGGTGAACCTGCCGGACGACTCGCTGGCGGCGGCGGCGAAGCTTTCCGACCGCTACATCACCGACCGGTTCCTGCCCGACAAGGCCATCGACGTCATCGACGAAGCCGGATCTCGGGCGCGCATCGCCAGCCAGGTGCCGTCGCCGGAGGTCGAGGAGCTGAAAGAGGAGCTCGCAGGGCTGGCGGGGCAGAAGGAACTCGCGATCCGCAATCAGGATTTCGAGCGCGCGGCGGAGCTGCGGGACGAAGAGCGCGAGCTGCAGCGGCGCATTCGCGAGCGCCAGAAGGAGTGGCAGGAGGCGCGCAGGCATCATCGCCCGGAGGTGACCGTCGACGACGTTTCCTTCATCGTCAGCCGCTGGACGGGGATCCCCGTCACCCGGATGAAGCAGGCCGAGACCCGGCGGCTCATCAACATGGAAGATGAGCTGCACAAGCGGGTGGTCGGTCAGGACCCCGCCATTCAGGCGATTTCGCGCGCCATCCGGCGCAGCCGCGCCGGGCTCAAGGATCCGCGGCGGCCGATCGGATCGTTCATCTTCTCGGGCCCGACCGGGGTGGGGAAGACCGAGTTGGCCCGCGCGCTGGCCGAGTTCATGTTCGCCGACCGGGATGCGCTGATTCGCGTGGACATGAGCGAGTACATGGAACGGTTCTCGGTTTCGCGCCTTATCGGCGCGCCGCCGGGGTACGTGGGCTACCACGAATCCGGCGCCCTCACCAAGGCGGTGCGGCGCCGGCCGTATTCCGTGGTCCTTCTGGACGAAATCGAGAAGGCCCACCCCGACGTCTTCAACATCCTGCTGCAGGTGCTGGATGAAGGACACCTCACGGACAACTACGGCAGGACCATCGATTTCAAGAACACCGTCATCGTGATGACCTGCAATCTCGGGGCGCGGGACATCTCCAAGGGCGGCACCCTGGGGTTCCACGAAGAGGATGCCCGCTCCGGCTACGAACTCATGCGCGGCAAGGTGCAGGCGGCGATCGATCGCACCTTCAACCCGGAGTTCCTCAACCGCGTTGACGACACGATCGTTTTCCACGCGCTGAGCCGGGAGGATATCGGGCAGATTGTGCACATCCTGCTCCAGGAGATCCACGAGCGCCTGGACGAGGAAAGCCTGACCCTCACCCTCAGCGACGCCGCGGTCAGCTTCCTCGCGGAGCAGGGCTACAGCGAGAAATTCGGCGCGCGCCCGCTCCGACGCGCGATCCAGCGCTACCTGGAGGATCCGCTCTCGGAGATGATCCTCACGGCGGAATTCGGCGCCGGGGACGAGATCCAGGCCGACCTCAACGAGGCGGGGGACGGTCTTTCCCTGGGGGCCACGTCCGCGACCAAGACGTGAACGGACACGCCGGCGCACGTGCTTCCGTGCGCATCGGAAGGTTGGCGGCGACGCTCGTCGGCGCCTGCTTCCTGCCCGCTTTCCTGACGGCGCAGCAGGCGGATCCGGCGGCGGGCACCTTCGTCGATTCCATCACCGTGGAAGGCAACGTGCGCCTGACCGACGAGGAGATTCTCGCGGATCTGACCCTGCAGCCGCGCACCACGATTTCCTTCCGCGACATCCAGGAGGCCCTCAAAGCGCTCTGGAACACCGGCCAATACCGGGACTTTACGATCAGCGCCGCGGGAGGCCAGGGCGAACCGGTGCTGCTGGTGCTCGACGTCGAAGAGCAGGACATCATGGACGTCGTCGACATCGTGGGACTGGAGCGGTTGAGCCAGGGATCCGTCAGGGACACCGCCGACCTTCGCACCGGCGAGCCCTATTCGCCACAGAAACTCGCGGTCGCGCGCGACTTCATCCGCAACGAACTCGCCGACGACGGCATCCCTTTTGCGCGCATCGACGAGCGGGTGGATGAGGTCCCCGACAAGCCGGGGCACGTGCGCCTGACTCTCGAAGTGACCGAGGGCCAGCGCGTCACCATCGCCGAAGTCGAATTCGAGGGCAACGAGAACCTGGCCTCCGACCAGCTTCGCGGAGCCCTCGACACCAAGCCGGAGGCGTTCTGGTGGTTCCGGCAGGGCTCATACCAGGAGAGCACGCTCGAGGAGGATCTGTTCGCCCGCCTGCCCGAGCTGTACCGATCGCAGGGTTATCTCGACTTCGAGGTTCTGGGGGACACCCTGGTCATCGACCCCGAAACGGGGAAATCGCGGCTCGAGGTTTCGGTCGATGAGGGTCCCCGCTACCGGGTGCGCGACTTCGTGGTGGAGGGGAACAGCCGTTTCCCGACCGAGCAGATCGAGCAGTTCTATCAGCCTGAACAGGGAGGACTGCTCAGCAGCTTCGGGATCGGCGGCGATGATGACCAGGACCCGGTGTTCGACGCCAGCGCCTTCGACGCGGCCGCGACGGCTGTGGGAACGCTCTACCGCAACAACGGATACCTGGGGGCCAGCGTCGAGCCGTACTACGAGTTCGACGAGACGAACGGGGACGGCGACCCTACCCTCATGGTGGGCTGGCGCATTCAGGAAGGCCCGCCCGCGTATATCCGGCGGGTGGAGGTGGAGGGCAACGACTACACCCACGAGCGCGTCATCCGCGACCAGCTGTTTACGCTGCCCGGAGACATCTACTCCGAAGAGCGGCTGATCCAGAGCTACCAGGCGGTCTCCGCCCTCGGGTACTTCGAGACCCCGATGGAGCTCCCCAGTCTCCAGCCCGCCGACGACGGAAGCGGCAACGTGGACATCGTGTACCGGGTCGCGGAGCGGCAGACCGGCACCGTGAACTTCGGCACCGCGATGGGTGGGGGCTACGGGCTTTCCGGGTTCCTGGGGTACGACCAGCCCAACCTCTTCGGGCAGGCCAAGGCGGGAAGCGTGCGCTGGGATTTCGGCCGCTACATCAACAATTTCACCCTGTCGTACACCGACCCGTCGCTCAGGCGCTCGCGCGTAAGCGGTACGATATCCGCGTTCTACACGCGCGACCGGTTCTTCCAGTTCACCACCGGCCAGCGCCGCCTGCAGGGCGGTTCTCTCCGCTTCGGGCTCCCCATGCCCGGTTCTCTGCGCACCAGACTGTTTCTGGGATACTCGCTGTCGCGCACCAAGTACGAGCTGTTCTCAAGGTCCGACGACCGCTCCCTGTTCGGCAGGGATCCCGGCATTCTGAGTACGCTCTCCGTAAGCCTCCAGCGGCAGACCCTCAACCACAATCTCTTCCCCACCCAGGGATCGAGGCAGGTGGTGTCCGCGGAGATGAACGGAGGAATCCTGGGCGGGGACGGCGACTTCGTGAAGTACGGGGTCGAGGGAACCTGGTTCACCCCGGTGGGGCAGATCGGAAGCGGTGCGCGTCCGATCCGGACCACCCTCGGGCTCAGTGTCCGCGCGGGGGCGATCATCGGCAACGCGGAGCGCTTTCCCTTCGACCGGTACTGGATGGGTGGGGTTCAGTTCGGTGAAAGGCTGCGCGGGTACGACGAGACCACCATCACCCCGGCCGGTTTCTTCGACCGCGGATCCGGGTCGGGGATCCTGGAAGGCGAGAGGCTCGGGAACGCGTTCCTGTCGATGACCGTGGAGTACGCGATCCGGTTCAACGACAACCTTTCGCTCGGGTTCTTCTACGACGCCGGCAACGTCTGGGTGAGCGCGGCCGAGTTCACGCCCACGCGTCTGTTCCGGGGGGCGGGCGTCGGCGCTCAGCTGGTCACGCCCTTCGGGCCGCTGGGCCTCGACTATGCATACGGTTTCGACAAGACCAATCCGGGATGGCAGCTTCATTTCAGGATGGGACCGGGCTTCTGATCCCGGAAGCGATCCGTCGTGCCACGGGGGACTTGCGGTTGCGCGGCCATCGCAGACATCCTTTCAGGCTGTTGGTTTTCGGGAAAAACGAGACGATTCCATCATGACCGCGCGTTCGGGGAGGCTCGGAATATGCGTGCAATAGCAGTTGTTCTCGCGGCTGGCTCCTTCTTCATGCCGGCCGATGACGCGGCCGCCCAGGGACCGCTGAGACTGGGCTACATCGATTCGCAGGCGATCCTGGCGCAGGCCCCGGGAGCGACCGAGGCGCAGGATCAGTTCGAGCGCGACATGGCCCGCTACCGGGCGGAGCTGGATCAGATCGGGGAAGAACTGCAGACCATGATCCAGCAGTTCGAGCAGCAGCAGCTCACGCTTTCACCCCAGGCGCGCGACACCCAGACCCAGGCCATCCAGGCGAAGCAGGAGGAGTACAACCAGCGCGCCGCGGAGCTGGAGGGGGAGGCCGGCAGGCGACAGGCGGAACTCGTGCAGCCCATCATGGATCAGGTCACCGAGGCGATCGACCAGATCCGGACCGAGGGCGGATACTCCATCATCTTCGACCTCTCCGGCCAGGCGATCGTCTCCGCGGATCCCGAACTCAACCTGACCCAGCAGGTCATCGACCGGCTGATGCAGAATACGCCGCCCGGCAACCGGTGAGCCCGCCGTCCTCGACGACGGAGCCCGCCTGGGGAGCAGCAGGACAGGAGACGACCATGGACCTTGCAGGAGCCGCCGCTCTCACCGGCGCGCGCCTGGAGGGGCAGTCCGGCTGGACCTTCGATCGAGTCGTGCCGGTGGACCAGGCCGGGCGCGGCAGGCTCGGTTTCCTCGGCGACCGGCGCTACCTCAAGCACCTGGACTCGTCCTCGGCCGAAGCCCTGCTGGTGTCGGAGAGCCTCTCCGCTTCCGTTCGCGACCGCGTGCCGAACCTGTTGATCGCCGGTCGGCCGCGCCTTGCCCTGGCCCGGTTGCTGGATCGGCTCCATCCCCCGGAGCGGGCGTTTCCGGGGATCCATCCCACGGCCGTCCTGGGCAAGGGCGTGAGACTCGGCCGGGACGTGCGCATCGATGCGTACGCGGTGCTCGAGGAAGACGTCGAGGTCGGTGACCGCGCGCACATCGGCGCCCACGTATCGGTGGGCGCGGGATCGAGCATCGGCGCCGACTCGCGCCTGCACCCGCATGTCGTGCTGTATCCGGGAACCCGGCTGGGTCGGCGCGTCGTCCTGCATGCCGGGACCGTCGTGGGCTCCGACGGCTTCGGCTTCGTGATGAGCGAGGGCGGCCATGAGAAGATCCGCCAGGTAGGCGGCTGCATCATCGGCGACGACGTGGAGATGGGCGCCCATTGCTGCGTCGACCGGGGATCCATCGGGGACACGGTGATCGGCGCGGGCACCAAGACCGACAACCTGGTCCACGTCGCCCACAACGTGAACGTGGGCGACCACTCCCTCCTGATCGCCCAGGTGGGCATCTCCGGTTCCACGACCCTGGGAAAGGGCGTCGTGATGGCGGGGCAGTCGGGCGCGACCGGGCACCTCGATATCGGGGACGGGGCACGCGTGGCCGTGCAGACCGGAGTGATCAGGGATGTCCCCGCCGGGACCAGCGTGGTCGGATTTCCCGGGCGCCCCCGCGCGGAGTTCTGGAAGTCCATGGCGGCGATGCGCAGGCTCCCGGCGCTGAGGGAGCGCGTGAAGGAGCTGGAGGAACGCCTGTCCGCGCTGGAGGGGAAGGACGAGTGATGACCGGCAGGGAGGAGCGTTCATGAGCGGGAGCCGGCAGCGCACGATCGGGCGGGAGGTGAGCCTCGAGGGCATCGGCATTCACCTGGGAGAGCATGCGGCCGTGTCGTTCCATCCGGCCGAGCCCGATGCCGGCATCGTCTTCCGGCGCATCGATCTGCCCGGCAAGCCCGAGATTCCCGCGACCCTGGATCACGTCGTGGACACCGAGCTCGGAACGAGCATCGGCCGAGGCGAAGCCCGGGTGCGCACCGTGGAGCACCTGATGGCGGCCTTGGGCGCCAGCGGGGTTTCCAACGTGCGGGTGGACGTTTCCGGACCCGAGATTCCCATCCGGGACGGGAGCTTCCTGGACTTTCTGGATGCCCTCGAGGCGGCGGGAGTGGCGGAACAGCAGGCGGTCGCGCGGGTGGCCGAGCTCGATGAGCCGGTGGTGCTGCGCGCTACCGGCGGCCAATCGTACATCCTTGCGCCCGGCGCGGGACTGCGCATCACCGCGACCATCGACTTCGAACACCCCGCGATCGGCCGCCAGACCGGATCGTTCGACAGCTTCGGCGCCGGTTTTCGGGCCGACATCGCTCCGGCGCGCACCTTCGGCTTCCTCGCCGACGCGGACGAGCTGCATGCACGCGGCCTCGCGCAGGGGGCATCGCTGGCCAACACCATCGTTCTGGACGACGAGGGCGTGGCCAACGACGGACTGCGGTTCCCCGACGAATTCCTGCGCCACAAGATCGGGGACGTACTGGGCGATCTGACGCTGCTGGGGAGCCGGGTGCGGGGCCATCTGGTGGTGGAGCGCCCGAGTCACAGCGGTAACATCGAGCTCGGACGGCTGGTCGCGGAGCAGCTCGACCGCGCGCCTGCCGCGCCCGCGTTCGATGTCGAGCGGATTCGCAGCTACCTGCCGCACCGCTATCCGATGCTGCTCGTGGACCGGAGCGCGGCTGTGGAAGGCGGTCGCCACATCACGGGCATCAAGAACGTCACCATCAACGAACCCTTCTTTCAGGGACACTTTCCCGGACGGGCCATCATGCCGGGCGTGCTCATCGTCGAGGCGATGGCCCAGATCGGCGGGCTTCTGCTCATCGATTCCGTGGGCAACCCCCGCGACAAGCAAGTCTATCTCATGTCCATACAGAAGGCGCGCTTCCGGCGGCCGGTGGTGCCCGGCGACCAGCTGGTGTGCGAGGTGGAGCTGCTGCGCTTCCGGCGCGGAACCTGCAAGATGAGAGGCAAGGGATACGTGGACGGTGTACTGGCCGCGGAGGCCGAATTCATGGCGAGGGTTGTGGACTGAATGGGGGATTCGCTGCTGGACCCTTCGCGAACCGTTCAGCCAGATGTCCACCCGACGGCGATCGTGGACGACGGGGCCGTGCTGGGAGCGGAGGTGGTCGTAGGGCCCTATGCGATCGTTGGCCCGGGCGTGCGCGTCGGCGCGAGAACCCGAATCGGTCCACACGTCCTGATTGAACGGGATACCTCCGTGGGCGAGGGGTGCCGCCTTGGCCAGGGCGCGGTGCTGGGCACCGATCCGCAGGACCTCAAGTACAAGGGCGAGCGTTCCGAGCTGATCGTTGGCGACCGCACCGTCGTCCGCGAATACGCGACCCTCAACCGGGGCTCGGCCGCGTCCGGGCGCACGGTGGTGGGCAGCGACTGTCTCCTCATGGCGTATGTCCACGTGGCCCACGACTGCCGCCTGGGGAACCACGTCGTACTGTCCAACTCGGTCAACATGGCCGGCCACGTCACTATCGAGGATTGGGTCATCGTCGGGGGCCTCGTGGGGATCCACCAGTACGTGCGCATCGGTGCCCATGTCTTCGTTGGCGGCGGCGCACGCGTCTCGAAGGACGTTCCGCCCTACTGCCGGGCCGCGGGGGGACGTCCAAGACTGTACGGGCTCAACACGGTCGGGCTGGAGAGGCGCGGGTTTCCGGAGGGTACCCGCCGGCATCTCAGGCAGGCATACCGCATCCTGTTCCAGTCCGGGCTGAACGTGTCCCAGGCCATGACCCGCGTCGAGGCCGACGTCGAGCAGATTCCGGAGGTTCGCCACCTTCTCGACTTCATCCGCAACAGCGCACGCGGATTAACCCTCGGATGAATCCGCCCACCCCGATCCGCATGGGGGTGGCCGGCGTCGGGAGCCTGGGGTTCCATCACGCGCGGATTCTCGGCGATCTGCCGGAAGTCCGGATGTCGGGATTCTTCGATGTCGACGCGCGCCGGGCCGCGTTCGTGTCAAGGGAGCTCGGGCTTGCGCCGGCCCGCAGTCTGCCGGAGCTGCTGTCGGAGGTAGATGCGCTGGTGGTGGCGGTTCCCACTTGCTCTCACGAGGAGGTGGCGCTCGCGGCGGCCGGACGGGGTGTTCACCTTCTCATCGAGAAGCCCATCGCGCCTTCGCTCGAGGCCGCGGATCGCATCCTGGCCGCGGGCCGCCGGGCGGGCATCGTGGTGCAGACCGGGCATGTGGAGCGGTTCAACGGCGCGCTCCGGGCGGCGGCTCCGTACATCGACGCTCCGCTCTTCATCGAGTCGCAACGCCTGGCGCCCTTTCGCCCCCGGGGCACGGACGTGGCCGTCGTGCTCGATCTGATGATTCACGACGTGGACCTGGTGCGCATGCTCGTGCAGGCGCCGCTGGCGGGCATCGCCGCCGCCGGCATCCCGGTGCTGACTCCGTCGGTGGACATCGCCAACGCGCGCCTCACCTTCCGGAACGGGGCCGTGGCGAACCTGACCGCGAGCCGGGTGTCGAGCGAAGGGCAGCGCATGCTGCGGGTGTTCCAGCGGTCGGGATACCTGCGCGTCGATCTGGCGCGCGGGAGAGG
>VYDD01000102.1:19400-20526 GCA_009843625.1 Gammaproteobacteria bacterium
GGCGAGACCTGCCCGCCTTGCTTGAAGATGTCGGGGAAGCCAGCGTGGAGGAGGGAAGGGCGGGACCCGACCCGGGGACGGCTCCGGGGCTGGAGGACATCGTCGAGCGCATTCCCTTCGAGGGTTTCCCTGAGGAGCCGCTGCGGGTCGAGCTCGAAGGCTTCAGGGATGCGGCGCTCGGGCGTTCGGATCCGGTCGTCTCCGGTGATGAAGGCCGGGCGGCTCTGGAGATCACGCTGTGCATCGAGAAGAGGATTCTGGACCATGTCGCTCATTCGCGTACGTCGTAACCGCAAGAAGGACTGGATCGACGCCAAGCGGGGCAAGCCTCCCACGAAGCTCATCGCCCTGCTGGTGGCGGTGCTGCTCGTTATCTGGTATCTGGGGTTCCGGTTCTGAGCGATGGCGCGCGACCCGGTGATCCTCATGCTCGCCGGGGAGCCCTCCGGTGACCTCCACGGGGCCGCCCTCGCCCGCTCGCTGCTCCAGAAGTGGCCGTCCGCCCGGCTGCTGGGGCTGGGAGGCGAACGCATGGCCGCAGAGGGGGTCGAGTGCATGGCGGGTCTCGATCGGCTTGCGGTCATGGGCTTCGCGGAAGTCGTGCGCCACCTCGGCTTCTTCCGCCGGCTCATGGGCCGGGTTCGCGCCGCCATGCATCGCCACGGTGTGAACCTCGTCATCCCGATCGACTATCCGGGGTTCAACCTGCGTGTCGCGAAATACGCCCGCGAGGTTGGCATACGGGTGTTGTACTACATCGCTCCCCAGGTCTGGGCGTGGAGGCCGGCGCGCGCCCGGCGGCTGGCCCGCGACACCGATCACGTCGCCGTGATTCTCCCCTTCGAGGCCGGGTTCCTGCAGAAGGCAGGCGCGCGTGCGACCTTCGTGGGGCACCCGTTGCTCGAGCTCCAGCACGAGGTGCCGGCCCGGGCCGACTTCTGCCGCGCCCACGGTCTCGACGCGCGGCGGCCGCTGCTGGCGCTCTTTCCCGGATCCAGGCGCCAGGAACTCGACCGCCACCTGGAGGTGTTCCTGGGCACCGCCCGGCGGCTCGTGCGAGCACGCCCCCAACTGCAGGTTGTGGTGGCGCGCGCCCCCGGTCTGCCCGCTCGCGCGTACTCAGGGG
>VYDD01000080.1 GCA_009843625.1 Gammaproteobacteria bacterium
ACGTCGAACTGGAACGCCGCATAGGCCACACGCTTTCGCCGTCCGGCGTCCCGCTTCCCGACCTCACCGGCATCCCCGTGAATCCGGACGCCGTGCAACGGCCCCGGCGCCGCCGCGCCCGGTCTCCCTGACCGCATTCCGGCGCCCGACTGCATGCCCGCCGACCCGTCAGGGTCCTCCGAGCGAGCGTTGCAGGCGCGCGATGGCGTCTCGGAAGGGCTCGCGGCTTTCCGGGTCGAAGTCCTCGGGACGGTCGTCCATCCAGGCGATCGTGCGCTTGCAATACTCGATCGCGCGCTCCGTCTCTCCGCGCGCCTCGCAGACCATCGCCTTGCGCATGAGCCAGTCGTGCACCTCGGGATACTGGACCCGCAGCTCCTCGCAGGCGGCGTCGGCCTCGTCGAGGCGACCTTCCCTGACGAGGTCGACGACGCTGTTCGAGAGCCGGTCGAGATCGGTCTCGCCCCAGTGATACCCTTCCCCCGGGTCCGGCGGCATGACTGGCAGGCGCTTCGCCAGCGACGCAGTCACCCGGGCCTTCGGCCTGGCAGGCGGTCCGGCCGCGCCGTCGCGATGCAAGCAGCAATGCTTGTGTTTCCTGCCGCTCCCGCAGGGGCAAGGTTCGTTCCTGCCGATCTTCGCCATCGCAGCCTCGTCACCGCAGGCCCCGCTTCCCGGAACCGACGGTGACGCCTATCCGGCCCGCCGCTCGCCCGCAACCCTCGCGGAGCCGCGTCGCCCCATCGCTTCCGGCGCCCTTCCAGCGCCTCGCGTCACGAAAAGCGGAGCGGCGCTGCCGTCCTGCGAACGGTCCGGGGCAGGAGAGCGTCCGGGGCCACGCCCGCCTTCCGCCATCAAGGAGCCTGCCCATGCCCGACACCGACACGATCTCCGCCGACTACGCCCTGCGCCCGAGCGAACTCGCCCCGACGCTCGCCCTGCTCGTCGAGGCCCGCCAGCCCGCGATCCTCTGGGGCGCGCCGGGCTGCGCCAAGAGCGCCCTCGCGCAGCAGGTCGCCGCCGACGCGTCACGCGCCTATGTCGACGTCCGCGCCCTCCTGCTCGATCCCGTCGACCTGCGCGGCATTCCCTGGCGCGACGCGGACGGCCGCACCCGCTGGGCGCCGCCGGCCTTCCTGCCGCCCGCCGACGATCCCGGGCGCTGGCTCATCAACCTCGAGGAGCTGCCCTCGGCGGTGCCGATGGTGCAGGCGGCCCTGTACCAGCTCGTGCTCGACCGCAAGGTCGGCGAGTACGAGCTCCCCGAGGGCGCCTCGCTCATCGCCTGCGGCAACCGCGAATCCGACCGCGGCGTGGTCCACCGCATGCCGACCCCGCTCGCCTCGCGCTTCGTGCACCTGGAGATCCTGGTCGATGCCGACGACTGGCTCGCCTGGGGCGCCGCCAACGGCATCGCGCCGGAGGTGCTGTTCTTCGTCTCCATGCGCCCGGAGCTGCTGCATTGCTTCGATGCCCAGTCGAAGGAAAAGGCGTTCTGCTGTCCCCGCACCTGGGAGATGGTCTCCACCATCGTCACCCGCCGCGCCGGCCTCGACGCGGGCGTCGAGCGCGCGCTCTTCCGGGGCACGGTCGGCGAGGCGGCGGCGGTCGAGTTCTCCGCCTTCCTCCGGGTCTGGCGCGAGCTGCCCCACCCGAAGGCCGTGCTCGACGATCCCGGCAACGCGGCGGTGCCCGAGAACGCGAGCGCGCTGATCGCGCTCTGCGGATCCCTCTACCGCATGGCCGACGACGTCACGCTCGACGCCATCGTCACCTACGCACGGCGCCTCCGGCGCGAGGTCGGCGAGTTCCTGGTCGGGTCCTGCGTCCGGCGGGACCCTGACCTCCAGCGCTCGCCCGCCTTCATCCGCTGGGCCGCCGCGAGCACGCAGTGAGCGAGGAACCCATGCACTGGAGAATCATCCATTACCCGCCGCGCAACGCGCCGTCGCGCAGTTACGTCGTCCGTGCGGCGAGCCGGGAGGCCGCGAAGCGCAAGCTCGCCGCCGTCCTCGGCGTCCCCGTCTGGACCCTCCGATAGCACAGAGAAGGAGATCGCACGATGAACCTCACCCACGACGCCATGCTGGTCAGCCTGCGGATCACCGCCTGGTCGGGCCGGCTCCACGACCGCCGGGCGAGCAACCACGTCGCCGCCCACCACGAGGCCAGCGCCAGCGCAGGGCGCTACAACAAGCGCCTGCTGCCGAAGGCCGCCTTCGCCGCGCTCGGCGCCACCGCGAGCGCGGCGCGGTCCGCGCACTACGCCCAGACCCTGCCCTGGGACGACCAGGGCGCGCGCCTCCTCCCCGTGGCGAACTACGACCGCTACACGGAGATCCTGGACGGGCTCCGGGAGCGCATGGTGCGCGAGCGCGCGCGCTTCGTCGAGGACTACGACGAGAACGTGGCCCAGGCCCGGCTCGACCTCGGCCGGCTGTTCCGCATCGAGGAGTACCCGTCGCGGGAGGAACTGCGCCTCCGGTTTGGCCTCCGCTACCGCATCGCCCCGGTGCCCGACGCCGGCCACTTCATGGCCAGGCTCGCCTCCGGCGACACCGACCGGATCCGTCACGACATCGAGAGCCGGATCGAGGAACGGCTGCACGACGCGGTTGGCGCCCTCTGCCGCCGCCTCGGCGCGGCCGTGGGCCGGGTCTCCGAGCGCC
>VYDD01000470.1 GCA_009843625.1 Gammaproteobacteria bacterium
GATGATGTCCATGTTCGCCGGATGGAGGACTACCGCCGATACCCGTCCCGTGGAGATGGCGTAGGACTCGATGATCTCGGGGCCGAGCGGCTCCCAGGCGTCCGAGACCCCCACGCGCGCGGCGGCCGCGCCGGGCGGGAGACGAAGCACGGCCCGCCGGAGGACGCTCTCGCGGGCCACCTGGAGACGGGCGCCCCACCCGGGGAAGCGGGGGGAACGGCGCTGTTCGAGAAAGAACTCCCAGCGTCCGCCGGGATCGTCCTGCTGGGCCGAGGCCGGCGCCGCCCAGGCCAGGAGCGCGAGAACGGGAAGGACGCGGAGCCGCCTCACCCGTGCCGGAAAAGCGCCCGCCCCCGCAGTGCGCTCGCGGGGCCCGCTACGGCGAGCATGTCATCCGCGCCGGCGGGCGCGCCCGGCACCGCTCGGCGAGGATCATGCCCATTTCGTTGCCCCCGCAGACGCTTTCCTGCGCGGCCCTGGCCGCGGCTCCGGCATCGGGGCCGGCGCCCATGCGGCACACCTCCTCGCCGTCGAAGACCAGGCAGACCTCGCAGGTGACGTCGGCCGGGGCCATCGACGAATACATCACGTATCCGAGGAAGATGAGGATGGCCGCTGCGATGCCCAACGGTATGAGACGCTTCATCCGGCCAGCTCCTTCGCTTCAGGGGACCGCCGTGGCCCGCCAGAAGTCGATCCCGCCGGGCTGGTAGCGCAGTTCGGCGCTCGCCACCCGCTCGAGCGCCGACAGGTCGAAGACGTCGAGCGTTCCCGGCGTGGCGCCGATGGCCTCGTTGGAGACGAAGGCGTAGCGTCCGTCCGGGCTGGTCACCACGCCATGGGTGATTGGCTGGGTGGTCGCGATCCGGGCGAGCTCCTCACCCGATTCGAGCGAGATCACGGCGACGGCCTGCTCGCCCTTCAGGGTCGCCACCAGCAGCGAACCGTCCGCGGTGACGTCCAGGTTGTACGGGGCCGTCCCCGTCGAGAACCGCCGGCGCACGGTCCAGTCCCCGGCGTCGATCTCGAGAATCTCGTCGTTGCGGTTGCAGGCCACGTAGACCACCCGGTCCGCGAGCGCGCCCGCGCCCGGCTCGGCCCAGGTGGGCGAACACACGGCGTCGGCCATCCCCGCCATGCGCCCCATGCTGGTGTCGTCGCGCATGGACGACGCCTGTCCCGGCTCCGTGCCCGCAGCCCCGGCACCCGCGCCGCTCATGACCATTACGTGGCCGCCCATCCCCTGGTCGCGGGCGTCCAGCGGACCCTCGCGGCCCGGCGCCAGCGAGAAGCGCCGGCTCACCTCCAGGGTGGTCAGGTCGAACTCGACCAACTGGTCGGAGTGCATGCACGCCGAGTACTGGAGCCCGCCCGAGGCGCTCACCCGGCTGCCGTGGGGCATGAGACAGGTGGTGATGCGCGAGAGCTGGGTCATGGTGGGGGTGTAGACCACCGACAGGTCCGAGGGCACCATGTCGCCATGCAGGTTGAAGTTGGCCACCACCAGGAACTGGCCGTTGGGGGTGACGCCCATGGTGGCCGGGAAGAGCCCCAGCTCCGCCCGCGCGACCAGCGTGTCGGCCGCAGCCGCGAACTTCCACACGTACCCGTAGGGCGTGCCGTGGGCGATGGTGAGGTACCAGAAGGCCCCGTCCGGCGAGACCGTAAGCCCGTGCGCCCCGTCGTTGTCGGCGGGCATGATCCCGACCGGGATCTCCTTTTCCACCTCCGCGCCGGCGCCGGGCCGGAAGACCACCCGGCTCACGATGTCGGACGACTCGTTGGCTACGTAGAGGCGGTATTCCATCAGCTCCTGGGCGGCCTCCTGCGCGGCGGCACGCGCGGCGGGATGCACGAAAACCGCGGCCAGCACCGCACACGCGAACGCTGCCCGACGACCGCCGAAGCCACGCCCCGCCATCAGCCTCCCATGCCGCAGCGATCGGCGGAAAACGTCCATGCCCCTAACCTGGCTCGTCACCGAGCCGACCACGGACGTATCCCTCCAAGTGAGCGACATCCTCACGAACCTGTGCGAGGCCCTCACGAACCTCAGCGAGGCCCTCACGAAGCTGAGCGACTTCCCCACGAAGCTGACCGACCTCCCCACGAACCTGGGCGAGGCCCTCCCGGAGGTCGGATCGGATGAACCCGTAGAAGCCTCCCAGCGCCAGCAGCAGCATGACGAACTGTCCCCAGTCCTTCATCCATGCGGATGTGGTGGCTGCTCTGGCTGTATCGGAATCGATCACGTTTCATGCCTCCGGTGCGTTCCCCAATCTGGCCTGCAACGCCCGAAACCGCCACAGAATGAGGCTGGTGACGCAGCGCCCCTGAATCTCGGCGTTGCCACCGGGCGAGTCCATGGTGAAATGGGGCGACGGGAGCCCGCCCCCCGGCCCCCGGAGAGCCGTGCCGATTGACACGGGCGTGTCCGTCCCTGAATGGTGCAAACCCCAAAACGTGATAACGGAAAGGATACCAGGATGGATCGACCCAGGAAGCTCAGCGCGAGTTTCGTCAAAACCGTCCGGCGGCCGGGCCGGTATTGGGGACGGACGCGGAGGCTACGGGCTGTCGCTGCTGGTCAAGCCGACATCCAACGGACGGATCAGCAGGACCTGGGCGCAGCGTCTCTACATCAACGGCAGGGCCGTGAACATGG
>VYDD01000290.1 GCA_009843625.1 Gammaproteobacteria bacterium
GCACGGGGCCACCATGGCGGACGCGGCGGTGGCCTACGTGCTCAACCAACAGGGTGTCGGGGCGGCGATCGTCGGGCTGAGCCGAAGAAGCCTGATGGCGGACGGGCGCCGCGTGCGTCTCTCCCCGTCCGATGTGGTGCACCTCGAGGCAATGGTGCCGCAGACCGTCAAGGGAGAAGTGTTCGAGGTCGAACGCGACCGGCAGGGCCCGCACGGCCGTATCATGCGCTACAATCTGAACCTGGAGCACTGACGGGCGCGGTTGCCGACTCCGCCGCATCGTCCCAATTTGCCAGGTCCATCCCGCCCATTCCCCGTGAGAGTCGAACCTGCGCGCAGGAATGGCGGGATATTCTGCAGGTAACAGTTCCGGGGAGAGGGCCGTGCGACGCACGATCAACGCAGGGTCGGCGGTCGACGGCGGCCTGCCGGCTGCCCGCGGGCTGTACAGTCCCCGCTACGAGCACGACAGTTGCGGTGTCGGCTTCGTCTGCGACATCAAGGGGCGCGCGAGCCGGGCGATCCTCGACGATGCCAACCGCATCAACTGCCGCATGGGGCATCGCGGCGGGATCGGCTGCGAACCCGGGACGGGGGACGGCGCGGGTATCCTGACGGGACTGCCGCACCGGCTGCTCGACCGGGTGGCCCGGGAACAACTGGGCATCGCCCTTCCCCCTCCCGGCCAGTACGGCGTCGGCATCGCCTTCCTCCCGCGCGACCGCCGGGAGCGGCAGATCTGCAAGGAAAGCACCGAGGCCATCATCGCCGAACAGGGACAGCGCCTTCTCGGATGGCGCAGGCTCCCGCACAGCGCGGAACGCGCCGGGCTGACCCCGACCGCGCTCGGGTCGATGCCGCACCTCGAACAGCTCTTCGTCGGGGCCGGCGACGGGTTCGCCGACTCCGCCTTCGAGCGCCAGCTCTACATCATCCGCAAGTACGCAAGCCACTGCCTGCGGGGCGATCCGCGCCTCTCGGGGCGGGAGCTTCCCTACTTCTGCTCGCTCTCGTCCAACACCGTCATCTACAAGGGGATGCTGACGCCCCATCAGCTCTTCGAGTTCTTCGACGATCTCCGGGCCACCGACTACGAGTCCCACATGGCGATGGTGCACTCGCGCTTCTCCACGAACACGTTCCCGTCGTGGGACCGAGCCCAGCCCAACCGCGCCATGTGCCACAACGGCGAGATCAACACGCTGCTGGGCAACTGCAACTGGATGAACGCGCGCGAAGGCGTCCTGCGCTCGGAGCTGTTCGGGGACGAACTGGAGAAACTCTTCCCCATTATCGAGCCCAACTGCTCGGACTCGGGCAACTTCGACAATGTCCTCGAGTTCCTGCTCATGACCGGACGCAGCCTGCCGGAGTCGGTCATGACCATGATCCCGGAGGCGTGGCAGCAGCGGCCCGGCATGCCGGCGGACAAGCGCGCCTTCTACGAGTTCCAGTCGTGCCTGATGGAGCCCTGGGACGGCCCGGCCCTCATCCCCTTCACCGACGGCCACTGCATCGGGGCCGTGCTCGACCGCAACGGGCTGCGCCCGAGCCGCTACTACGTGACCGACGACGACCGCTGCGTCATGGCCTCCGAGGTGGGCGTGCTGCCGGTGGCGCCCGAGCGCGTGGTAAAGAAGGGGCGGCTGCACCCGGGGCGGCTTTTCCTGATCGACTTCGATGCGGGGCGCCTGGTGCCCGACCACGAGATCAAGGCGGAGTGGGCAAGGCGGCGGCCCTATGGGGAGTGGCTGGCGCGACAGCGCCTCGAACTGGGCGAGGCCGCCGATCCGCACGGCTACGACGAAGCGACCGTTCTCCGGCGCATGCGGGCCTTCGGCTATACCGCCGAGACCGTGCAGTTCATGCTGCTCAGCCTGGTGCGCGACCGGCGCGACCCGCTCGGCTCCATGGGCAACGACGCGGAGCTGGCGGCGCTCGCCGACCGGCCGCGCATGCTCTACGACTACTTCAAGCAGCGCTTCGCGCAGGTGACCAACCCCGCCATCGATTCGATCCGCGAGGAAGTGGTCATGTCGCTCGAGTGCTACATCGGGCCCGAGGGCAACCTGCTCGAGGTCACCGAGCAGCACGCGCACCGGCTACGCCTTCCTCATCCGATCCTCTCGAACCGGCAGTTTGCAGCACTCTCGCAACTCGAGGAGCGCGGATGGCGGAGCCGGACGCTCGACACCACCTTCGCGCGCGGCTCCGGGAAGCGTGGTCTGCTTGCCGCCCTCACCCGCCTCGAGAAGGAGGCCGACCGGGCGGTCGAGGAAGGCTATCGCGTGCTCGTGCTCTCGGACCGCGCGATCGGCCCCGACCGCCTCGCCATCAGCTCCCTGCTCGCCGTCGGCTGCGTGCATCACCACCTGGTGCGCACGCATCAGCGCACCCGCATCGCCCTTGTCGTCGAGACCGGCGAGGCGCGCGAAGTGCACCATCACTGTCTTCTGCTCGGCTACGGTGCGGACGCCATCAATCCCTATCTCACCTACGAATGCCTCTGGCACGTCCGGCGCACCGGGCAGATGGGCGACTTCGCCCACATCGCCTCCGACGACGACGTGGTCGCCGCATACCGCAAGGGGGTCGGCAAGGGCATCCTCAAGGTGATGGCCATGATGGGCATCTCGACGCTGCTGTCCTACAAGGGGGCGCAG
>VYDD01000342.1 GCA_009843625.1 Gammaproteobacteria bacterium
CTTCCCGACGGCACGGCGCTCCTGGCCGTCACGCCGGCGGGCGTGGAGATCGGCGATCCGGACGATCCGGACGCGGAGCCGGTGCTGGTCCGCTTCGCGACCGCGGACGACAGCGACCCCGGCGCGCTCGAGTGGGACTTCAAGGTGATCGAGGGAGAGCAGGAATGAGCGACAGGGCGCGATCCCCGTCCGGACGCAACGGCGCCGGGAAGTCGACGACGCTGATCCGCCGTCTGCGGCGGCTCTGCGAGGAGCGGGGCCGGCACATCGCGATCTGCACCCTGGAGGACCCGATCGAGTACGTCATCCAGGGCGACCGGATCGTCCAGTTCGCGGTGAACCCGGGAACGTCGCCAGGCGGGGGAGAGGAACAGTGAGCGAAATGCCGCGATCCCCGTCCGGGCGCAACGGCGCCGGACCCGGGCGCGACGCCCGCCCCGCGGGCGTGGCAAGCGACCCGCCGATTCTCGGCCTCGGCCCCCGTGCCCAGGCGATGCTGGCAAGCCTCGGCATCTCGCGCCGGGAGACGCCGAAGGTCGGCAAGGGCGGCGCCTACGACATCGGCACCGAAAGCTTCCGGAAGGCCTGCGCGCTGCTGCCCGACGGCTCGGTCCTGCTCGTCAGGGCCTACAACACGGCGGAGGTCGCCGCCGAGCTGGCCGAGCTGCGGGCGCGCTACGACCTGCCGGCCGAGACCGGGCGCCGCGCGGCGGGGCTGGAGGAGGTCGCCGAGCTTCACGGCCTGGCGGCGCGGAAGGCCGTGAAGAGCAGCCCGTCGGCGGGGCAGCTGCGGCTCCTGAAGAACCTGAACGAGGCGGCCGCGCTCGGGGCCTCGGACCTGAAGCTCGCCGAATACGAGACGCACGGGGTGCTGCGGCTGAAGTGCGGCGCGGGCGAGCACACGCACGGGCCGCAGTGGAAGCCGGACGAGGCCAAGGAGGCGGTCGCCTGGATCACGGGCATCCGCGACGGCGGCGACGGCCGGGCGACCATGCCGGTGGGCGTGCATGCCGGCTTCTCGATCGGGCAGGGAGGCATGCCGGACGGCATGCCCGGGGAGATCGGCGCCTTCCGGGGCCAGCTCGCCTGGCACAGCGACATGCGGCGGTTCCTCAACCTCCGGCTGCTGCCGAAGTCGGACCCGTCGACCTACGGCGACCTTGCCGGCCTCGGCCTCGAGGAGGACGTGCTCGCCGCGCTGGCGGTCGAGCGCCGCTCGGAGTCGGGGCTGGTCATCATCGGGGGAAGCACGGGCGACGGGAAGTCGACGACGCTGGTCCGCCACATGCAGCGGCTCTACGAGGAGCGGGGCCAGGGGATCTCGATCTGCACCCTGGAGGACCCGATCGAGTACGTCATCGAGGGAGACGGGATCGTCCAGTTCGCGGTGAACCCCGGGACGTCGCCCGAACAGCGGAACGCGAACTGGTCGGCCGCGCTGATGCTGTTCGTGAGGATCAACCCGGACGTCGGCATGGTCTCGGAGATCCGCGACGCCGCGTCGGTGAACGAGATCCTCCACTTCGTGACGAGCGGCCACAAGGTCTACACCACCGTTCACGCGGACAGCGCGAACGGGGTGCTGTTCCGGCTCATCGCGCTCGGCGTCCGTTCGAAGCAGCTGGCCGAGCCGGGGGTGGTGAACCTGGTGCTGCGCCAGAAGCTGGTGCCCGCGCTCTGCCCGAAGTGCTCGGAGCCGCTCGCGGGCCCCGCGCTGGCGCGGGTGCAGGACTGGCTGGGCGAGGATCCGCTGGGGCGCTTCCCGAGCCGGGTCGTGCCGGGGCGGCGGAACCGCAGGGGCTGCGATCACTGCCTCGCGCCCTACGCCAACCTTTCCGGCGGGCCCCTGGAGACCGCGCGCGCGGCCTGGGCGGGATACCTCGGCCGGAAGGCGACGGCGGAGTTCATCCGGGTGAACGACGACTACCGGCGGCTGGTGATCAAGCGCAAGGCGCTCGACGCGATGGAGCTCTGGCTCGCGCCGGAGGACGACGGCGGGATGGGCGGGATCCCGCTCGCCTCCCGGCTCCGCCGCCTGGTGGCGGCGGGCGTGACCGACTTCGAGCACGTGACGAACGAGACGCTTCCTGAGCCGCGGCTGGCGCTTGCTGCGCCGAGGAGGGCGGCGGAAACGGACGGCGACGGGACGGAAGGGGCGTCAGGCCAGCGCGGCAGGAAAGTGCGGGACCGCACGGCAGTCCGGCCCGCGAAGGCCCCCAAGCGCGGCAAGGCCGGACGCAAGCGAGCGCCCAGGCCGGCGAAGGCCGGGTCCCGCCCGGGCCGCAAGGGATGGAAGCGATGAGCCTCATGGCATGGCTCCGCCGCCTGGACGCGAGGATCGCGGGCAAGGGCAGGGACGGCGGACACGCGCCGCTGTCCGGCGATCCGGTGGGCCTGCCCGGGCGGTTCCGGCGCGGCCTGTCCTTCGGGGCGGCGGCGCGTGCGGAGACCTGGCAGCTCCTGGCCGACGTGACGGAGGCTGGGGTGGAGATCGGCGGCGCGGTCGAGACCGTCATCGGGACCTGCCGCCGGTCCGGGCGGACGGGCAGGGCGCTGGTGCTCGCCGAGATGCGGGCCGGCCTTCTCAACAACAACCCGGGGGGGCGGCTCGCGCCCTACGTCTCGGCGCCGGAGCGGCTCCTGCTCGACGGGGTGGCGAGCCGGAACGCCGACGCGCTCCTGAACGGCGCGGCGCGGCTTCTGCGGAACCGGATGGCGCTCAGGAAGGCGCTCCTGGAAGCGGTCGCGATGCCGGTCCTGCTCGGGTTCGGCCTCCTGGGCCTGGTGCTGTTCTTCGGGCTGGAGCTCCTGCCCGCGTTCGCGCAGATCATGGACCTCGACGCCCTTCCCCCGCTGCAGGCGGCCGCGGTCGCCGTGACGCTGGCGATCTCGGGCAACCCGCTCGCGCTGGCGTTCTGGCTCGGCGGGACCGCGGCCGCGCTGGCGCTGCTCATGCTGTACTGGACGGGGCCCGGGCGGGCATTCGCCGACCGGTTCCCGCCGTTCTCGGTGATGCGGCTGCAGGCCGGCACGAGCTTTCTCTTCGCGCTGACGGAGTACGGACAGGCCGGCGTCGGGATCACGCCGAAGCTCCTGGAGGAGATGGCGAACGCCAGCGAGCGCTACGGGGCGTCCCGGATCCGGGCGCTGGTCCCGCACCTGGAGCGGACCGGCAACCTCGGGACGGCGGCGCTGGCGGCCGGGCAGGGTTTCCCGGACGACGAGCTGGCGGCCGTCCTGGAGGTGCTCCTGGCCCACGAGGGCGGAGTCGAGCGCGCGGGCGGGTTCCTGGAGCGGCGGCTGGAGCGGATCGAGGGCAACGTGAAGGCGCGGATGGCGGCGCTCAACGTCGTGCTGATGGTCGCGATCGCCGCCGCGCTGCTGGCGCTGATGTCCGTCGCGCTGCCCCTCGTCGAGCAGCTGCAGGCCGCGACGGCGCTCCGATGACCGCGCACGGACGGACCCCCTGGAGACAGTCAAGGAGAAGGGACATGAGACACGGAAAAAGACCAAGCCGCGCGGGCGGCGAGACTCCCGGGATCGGCAAGGGCGGAACCTGCGACATCGGCTCCGAACCGTTCCGCAAGGCCTGCGCGCTGCTGCCGGACGGCAAGGTCCTGCCCGTTACGCCCTGCCTCACGGCGGAAGGAGAAGGAGGAACGACATGAGACACGAAGGGACACCGGGCCGCGCAGGCGGCGGGGCAGCGGCCGTGGCCGCGCCTCCCGGCGCGGCCGCCGCCTCTCGCGGGCACCGGCGCCGACTGCCGCGCCGCAGGCGGCGGGGCATGGTCAACGTCCTGCTCACGGTCGCCATCGCGGCCATCGTGATCGGGGCGATGGTCGGGATCTTCATCACGTCGGGCGCCGGGCTCCGCACCTCGAACCTGCAGACGACGATAACCGCGCTCGCGGCCGAGATCGAGCGCGCGTTCGCGAACCGCCGGGAGTACGCTGCGGGCGACTACCACGACTTCCTGGCCCCGCGCATGCCGTCGAACGCCCAGCGCGGCGCGGTGGGATCCGAAATCATCGTGACGCCCTGGGGCGGGGAGATCGAGGCGGGCGGCGGGGCGACCGTGGGAACCGCGGCCGCGTCGCCGAACCGGTTCTGGATCGACGTCCAGGACCTGCCGCGGGCCGCCTGCATCACCGTCGCCGAGGCGCTGCTCGAGCAGACGAACATCGTCTCGGTGAGCGTGGACGGCACCGCAGTGACCACGAACGCGCTGATCGAGGACAATTGCGACGACGCCAACGACAACGACGTCGAAATCGTGTACCGGGGGTGAGCGTCGTGACGAAGCGTAACGCGCTCTTCCAGAGGCTTCCCGGGCTCCTGCGACACCCCTTGGCCGCTGGCGCGGCGGGCGGGCTCGTGACTGCGGGCATCGTCATCGCGCTGCTCGCCTCGCGCGACGGCGGACTCATGCGTTGGGAACCGGACGCCGAGGCGATGACGACGGCCATGGCAGAGATCCGTGCGGGCGGCACAGGCACTGTCGCCAGCCCGTACGGCGACATCACCATGGGGCTCGGACGAAGGCCCGGCGTGGCCGATCCCGATGACGCTGGCTGGTTCTGGCAGCGGATCGAGGGCGCGGACGCGGCCGTGTGCGAGGCCCTTGCGAGGGGGTACCTGGACCGTCCCGACATTGCGTCGCTTCGCGTGGGTCCGGTCCTTGTGACGGAACGCGCGCCCGAGGGGCTGGCATCGGCCTGCGCAGCGCACGGCACGGTTTCCGTCGTGATGGCCTTCGGGGAAACGCTGTGAAGACGCCGTCTGCACGTCCTGGAAGGCATCTGCCTGTCCCGCGTCGCGCCCGGCGCGGTCTCGGCGCCCTTGCGACGGTCATGCTGCTCGCGGGCCTGCTGTCGGCCGTCGCCATGAGCTGGCAGCTCGCCGTGGCCGACGAGCGGATCCGGGGCCACGCCCGTCACCTGGCGGAAGCCGTGGCGTCGGAGGGCTACGCGCTCCACCACTGGCTGCACGCCGAGCGGCTCGACGGCACCCTGACGGCGATCCCGGCCGAGGGAACGGCGCGGACGCTCACGGCGGCGGAGAGGGCGGACCTCGCCGCGCATTCGGCCACCGCGGTCTGGCGGCGGTCCGTCGCGGACGCGACGAGACCCGTGCTGCCGCGCGGCTGGGAGATCGTGCACGTGGTGGGCGCCGCCGGCGGCACCGCCGGCGGCGTGGTCGTTCTCAGGCCCTCGGCCGACACGGTCGCGGCGCCGGCCTGGGAAGCGGGCGTCCGGGCGCTCGACGTCACTCTGGGGATCTCGGACGACGGCGCGGCGGCGCTTGCGGCGAACGCCCTGGCCGGCACGACGCCCGCCTGGAACGCGGCCCGCGACCGCGCGGTCCCGGCCGCAAGGCACTCGCGTCTCGACGACCGGGCCCTGCTGCGCGAGGTCCACGAGGGGCATGCAGCCCTGCCGATGGCGGCGAACCTTCTCATGGGCGGCAACGACGCGGGCGGCGTCGGGCGGCTTCAGGCGGTGCGCGGCACGATTCCGGAGATCACGGGCGCCTGTCCGGGGCAGCCTGCGGGAACGCTCTGCACGGACAATCCCGCGCTCCGATCCACGCTGGACGTGGAGGACGCCTCGACGCTCTCGGTGGCGACGGCCGAGGACGTGACGGTGTCCGGCGCCGTGAACGGGATCACCCGGATCCGGACCGGGGACATGACCGTGACGGGCGGCGCGACGACGCCGGTGCTGACGGCCTGCACGGACACCGAGGCTGACCTCTGCGGCGGCGGCGACCTCGACATCGAGAACGGGGCGGGCACGCCGGACTGGACGCAGGCCTCGATCTTCGGCGACACGGTGATCCGCAACGGCCAGCGGCTGACGGGCGTGACGCGGACGTTCGCGTCCACCGGCATCTTCGGGACCCTCGCGGGCGCGCTCACTGTGCGCGGCTGCCTGCGCGTCACGCGGCCCTTCATCCACGGGGCGGGCTGCTGATGGCCTTCGCTTCCGCATTCCCCGCCGTCCGCGCCCGTCCGGCGCGCGGCCGTCCGCGCCGGTCACGCCGAGGGTTCGGGCTCTGGGACTCGATCCTGGCGGCGGGCGTGATCGCCGTCCTCGCGGTCTGGGCGGGCCAGCTGGTCGGCGCCTGGGCCGAGGGCAGGGTGGTCGCGGGCGAGGCCCGCACCGTGGCCGATCTCGCCCGCGCGGGCCGGCTGCTGGTCGAGGGCGACGTCGCCCATGCCGGGCGCACCCACGGCGTGAACGCGGCCCCGCTGGCGGTGCAGCTGGCCGATCTCGAGGCGGCGGACCTGCGCGCCCCGGCGCTGGGCGGCCTGACGCCCGGGCGGCGCGCGCTGACGCTCTGGCTGTGGCGTCCTGCGGCGGGCACGCTCGTGGTGATCGCGCGCGCCCGCGGCGAGGTTCCGCTTGCCCGCCTGCCCGGCGCGGAGGACGGCGTGACCGGCGTCGGCGCGCTGCTGGGCGCGGACACCCGCCTCAGGGGTCCGGGCCTCGACTTCGACATGGCGCCCGTCAACGCCCGAAGCGCGGGCTTCGCGACGGCGAACGACGTCTTCGCGCTCGATCACGTTGCGCTCGACGTGACCTGCCGCAGCTACCTCTACCGCACGCAAGTCGACTGCGACGGTGACGGGACGCCCGACGCGCTCGCCAACACGATGGAGACGGCCCTCGAGATGGGGGACAACGACATCCTCGGGGCAGGGAACGTGACCGCCGCCACGGCGGCGATCGGCAGGCTGGAGGGCGCGACGGAGATCGCCGACGCGCTCACGGTGGATGGCGAGCTGTCCGTCGACGGGGCCACGGCGATGGAGGATCTCGCTGTCTCCGGCGCGCTCACGGCGGCCGACGCGGACTTCTCCGGCACGCTGACGGTGCCGGACCTGGTCGCGACCGGCGCGGTCTCCGGCGCGGACCTGACCATCGGCAGCACCCCGACCGGATGCGTTGCCGGCTCCCCCGGATGCGTCCAGGGCCGGATCACCGTCTCCGGCACGGCCCGGCTCGGCGACGCGGACGTCGACACGCTGAACGTCGAGACGCTCAACGTCCGCCAGCTTTCCTCGGACCGCGCGGACATCACGGACATCCTGGCGGACAACGTGAGAGCGACGGCCTGCACGGGGTGCGGCCCGTGACGCGGCGGGTCGGAAGCCCGCGCCACGCGGCGTTCGGGGCGCGGGCCCTCGCGGTCGCGTCCCTTGGGGCGCTGCTGGCCTTGGCCGCGCCGGCTGCCGCGCAGGCGCAGGCCGGAACCGGCGGCGCTCCGGCGGCAGCGGATCCGGTCGATGCCGGAACGGCGGCCCCGGCGGCCGGAACCGCCAGCGAGGACGTGCGCGACGCGCTCTCGCGCGAGATCGCGCGGATGAAGGCGGACATCGCGGAAATCGGCAAGCTGGCGCGCTGGCAGGCGGACCTGGCGCGGATCGCGCGGACGGACCGGGCGGAAGCGCTGCGCCAGCGGCTGCCGATGGCCGACTGCCTGGCAAGCGCGCTTGCGCCGCTCTGCGACGAGCTGACGGGGCTGTTCAGGCCGGAGGACAAGGACGATGCCGGTCCAGTGGCGGGAGGCGCTCCCGCGACCGAAGGGGAGGGCGCGAGATGAACGACGCGACGCCGGAAATGGCAGCAATGACGGAACCGGATCGCGCGACGCGCCGACGGGCGCGGGATCCGCGAACGGGCCGGGCGTCACCTGTCCCTTGGAAGCCGCTCTTCGATGATCGCCTCGAGACGCGCCAGGCCCTTCGCGATCTCGGCCTGGCCCTTCGCCAGCTCCGCGATCGCGATCCGGTTCTCGCGGATTTCCGCGCGGAGTTCGCTGCGGACGGAGCCGATCTCGCTGCGGACGGAGCCGATCTCGCTGCGGACGGAGCCGATCTCCGCCCACAACAGGCCGGAGATCGCAAGGCCTGCTGCAAAAAGGCCGCCGAACAGCCACTTCAGGGTCGACCGGTCGAAGCCCTGGGCGGACCTTCGTGCGAAGGTCTCCTGCAGGAAGTCGAGCTGTTCCCGCGTGAACCCGTGCCCTGTCCGTTCCGTCACGTCGGCCAATGCCTGCCCTCCTTCAGCGCACGACCCAACCTATGCCCACAGCTGCCCCTGCACAAGGCGCAAGAGGCCGGGAGCGACGATCGGCATCACCGGATCCTTCCATTCGTCCTGGCCGCCGCTTCGCGCCGCGTCGTCCGCCGCCCGTATCTCCCGCTCGAGCAGTGCGGTCTCGTAGCAGAGCTCGGTCCAGAAAAATTCCCATCCGGGAGCGGCTACGGTCATCACCGAATCCTTCCATGTTGTGTTTTTGACAACGACAGCATGAAGGACGGTCGGGCACATCGCAACTGCGAGGTGCCCGGCCACAACGGCTCCGTCGGCTGTCACCGAATCCTCCGGGTTTCCTTTGGCTCAGACAGCATGATGGAGGGCGGAGCGCGCCGCATGTGCAGGGCGCTCCGCCATTTCCGCACGGTCCAGGCGACGGTCTCGGCTCCGGCCGCTCAAAGGGAGGTCGTGCGATGACCGATCAGTCGAGAAAGGCGTTCGCCACGGGGCACGGGCGTCCATTCGTGCAGTTCGAGGTCCCGGTTCCGCGCGAGGATACGCCTGCGGGCCGAGACGCCGCCTTCCTGGGCGCGTTGAGGCGCTTCCTCGCGGAACGGGACGGTCCGGATCATCAGGACATGAAGGTCGAAGGCGAGGACGCGCCATGACCACGGCCAGGGACCGGATGCGCCGCTTCATGGCCAGGATGAGGGAACGGGGCCTCAAGCGGATCCAGCTCTGGGTCCGGCCCGAGGACGTGCCCAAGATCCGGGAGGCGGCGCGCCAGCCGGCCGCGCTGGCGCGGCTCAGGAAGGAGGTCAGGGAAGAGCTGAAGGCCGAGAGCGGGGACGCGACGGAGAACGAAGGGGAGGCAGGGCGATGAACGAGAGTGACGTCGCGACGGTCCCGGCGGTCGCGAGACGGCGCCTTCCCCCACGCCGGCATTCGGAGACGCGAAGGCTGGCCTGGGCCGGCAACACGATCCACGTGACCGTCGGCTACGACCGTGACGGCGTCGAGCCGAGGGAAATCTTCTACAGCGACGGCTACAGTTCGGGCTCGGACATGCAGGCGCTGGTCTCGGACCTCTGCATCGCGCTCTCCGTGATGCTGCAGCACGAGGACGTCACTGCGGCCACGTTGAAGAAGTCGATGGGGCAGGCGTTCGACGTCCGGACGGGCGACCCGATGCCCGCATCGGTCCTAGGCCTCCTGCTGGACGAGCTGTGCCGCCCGCCGGAATGGGCCGCCGCGATCGCGCGGGGCGAGGGGGCGGTCCGGAATCCGGCCGGAGGGCCGGGAATCTCCGGGGAAGCGGCAACGGCTCGGCGGCCCTCCGAAGAGGCGCGCCGCCAGGACGATCCCGGTCCGGAGGGGGCGGCCCGCCGCGAGACCGGACGCCACGCCACGGACGCGGCGTCCGGCGAGGAGCCGAAGGCGTGAGCGGCGTGACGGATCCCCGCGCCTGCCGCGACCTCTGGCGCCGCGTGCTGCTGACGGTGGTGCTCGACCTGAAGTCTGCCGACCGGATCGCGCAGAGGACCGCGGAGCGTTGGGTCGGGCCGCATCCGTCGCGGGACTTCCGGGTGGTCTGCGAGCTTGCGGGCTTCCATCCGGACCGGACCCATGCGGCGCTGAGCGCGCTCCTGCCGTCGTCGCCGAAGGAGCGGGCGGTGAGGATCAGGGCGCTCCGCCACGGAACCGGGGAGATGCTCGATGCCGCATGATCCCGGAACCATGGCCTCCGTCCTCGGCGCGGGATCGGCGCTGCTGGCGCTGTCCGCGATGGCACGGATCGCCTGCATAGACATCCGGTCCCTCGAGATCGATCCGGACTGGGCCGCGTTCGCGGGCTGGGCCGGCCTTGCGGCGATCGTCTTCGTGGAGGGTCCCTCCGCCTGGCCCGGGGCGATCGCCGTCGCGTCGGTCGCGGGCGGCGCGGCATGGCTTGCGCTGCGGCTCCGGCCGGGCGGGATCGGGCAGGGGGACGTCGCCCTCTTCGCCCTGGCCGGCCTCGTCGCGGGCGCGGACCTCCTGGCGCCCGTGATGGGCCTGCTCGTCGGATTCAGCGCCGTCGCCGCCGTCGCCTACGGGCTTGCCCGCGGCAAGGGCGGGCGGGCGCTCCTGCACCCGGTTCCGGCCGCGCTGCCGCTCATGGCGGCGCTGGCGCCCGTCTTCGCCTGGCGCGTTGCGCACGCCGTCAGTCCGGGCGCCGTTCCGGCGACGGCGGACATGGCGGCGTTCGTCGCGCTTTCCGGACTCGCGCTGCTGTCGGCGGGACTTGTTGCCGGAGCGCTTCCGATGGCGGTCCGCCGCCGTGCCGCGGCCAGTGCCGCGCAACGTCGCGGCCACGACGGTCGCATTCACCAGCCCGAAGACGGAAAGGAGACCTGAAATGACGCATTTCAACGTGGTCGTGCCCGTGGAGGGCACGGACGGGAAGACCCGCTTCCGCCGGGTCGGGGCGCTGTTCGAGAACGCGCACAGCGATACGGGCGAGATCTACTACACGGTGCAGCTCGACTTCCCCGTGGGGGTGACGAAGCTGCTCGCGTTTCCGCCGCGGGCCGAGGAGGTCCCGGAAGCGGCGCCCAGGGCCGAGGCGCCGGGCGAACCTGCGGGGTGACGGCATGACGGCGGCTCAAGGAGACATCACGGTTTCCGGCGACATGCCGCGGCCACCGGCACCTCCGGGCTGGGAAACTTGCGCCGTGTGCGGCTGCTGGGAGCTGGCCGCGTGCTGGAGCGAGGAGGCCGGTGCGTGCGGGTGGGTCGAGGAGGATCTCTGCTCGCACTGCGCCGAGCGGATCGGTGCCAGCCCGGACGCGGAACACTTCGACCGGCAACTCGCCGCGCGCCGCGCCGCTCCTGTTCCGGTGGAATGCGATGACGGCATGACCTTCAACCAGCGGAAAGGAGGAAACCTTCATGACGAGAAGCACGCTCAGGAAAGGGGGCGGGTCCGCGCACGCGCGGACCCGCCATCGCCGCAGCCCCGCAAACCCGCAGCAGTGAGTGATTCGCCACTGCCCCCGGAGTCTTCGGACTCCGGGGATCCCGATCCCCATCGCGAAATGACGATGAAGGACCGGATCGAGCGGCAGCTGAGGATCTTCGGCACAGGCCATGCCGCCGGGCCGCGGGCGAACGGAGGGACGGAATGAGCGGCAGGTCAGGGACGCGCGCGGGCAAGGAGAAGAGACAAGGCTGCACGAAGCTGCAGAAGGCGGCTGCGGCCGCACGAAGGAGACGCGCGAGAGAGACTCACGAGCGCAGGCGCAGGGAGAAGCTGGCCGCGAAGGCGGCCGACCGAAAGGGAAGTGAACGACCATGAGGGATCACGCGCCGAACGACGGCATGGACGTGTTCCGTGCCCGCCACGCGCCCTGCGCTGGCATGATGCAAGCGGGGACGCTTGCCGCGCCCTGCGGCGGAAACGCGCCTGTCGCGGCCCCGTCAGGGGCCGGGCTGGCCGATCAGCGCCAGGACGAACGAGGGTCCAAAGGTGTTCCAGAACATCACGGAGGCGGCGAAGGCGCCGACAGGGAACGCGACGTTGATGACGAGCTGCATCGGGACCAGTGCGGCCAGGCCGCTCACCCACTCGCCTCGGTTCGCCGTGCCCGTCCGGCGAGCGGCGAACGGGACGCCCCGGCGTTCCACGCGCCTGCCGGGATCGTCCAGGGCGGCGATGCGCGCGGCCTAGACCGCGCGGAACCGCGCCAGGTCGTCGCGAAGCCTGGCCGAAGCGCCGGCGTCCCAGCCGTCGCGGTCGTCCGGGCCGTCGCGCGGCGCGCTCCTCGGGGTATCACCGGTTTCGCGATTGTTGACGTTGTTGACGCAGCGGCGACCTGCCGTCGCGTCGGAGAATCCTCCGAAGCCCTGCATTTTCCTGCCTCATGCCTGCCCCCAGGCCGTCTTTTTCCGGCAGACAGGCACGCAATCGTACGGAATGCAAGGAAAATCTCTCCCGCGGCGGTCGCCCGTCGCGGCGGAGGCGGCCTTTTGGCCGAGTTGTCAGGGCGCGGGCCGGACCGCCAGAATCGCGTCGACGATCCAGGGGCCGAACGTGCCCAGGAGCATCAGGGCGGCGACCGTCGCGCCGCAGGAGACCGCGAGCGGGAGGAGCGTCCGCATCGGCGCGCTGTCGAGCAGGATGGCGCGCCAGTTTCGGCGTTTCGCGCGTTTCGCCCAAGGGTTGGCGAACGCCGTGTCCAGTTCGGCGACCGGTCCGGCTGCGCCGCGGAAACGGCCGCTGCCGGCGGCGAGCGATCTGCCGTGATCCGCGTTCATTCCTGCAGCAGCCGGTCCAGCTTTTCCTCGATGCCGGCCATGCGCGTCTCGATGCCGGTGATCCGGTCCTCAAGGGCGGTCATCCGATCCTCAAGGGCGGTCATCCGCATCTCGACGCCGGACATCCTCTCGTCAAGACGGACCACGTCCGACTGGAGGTCCGACATGCCGATGACGAGCCAACCCAAGGTGCTCAGGAACGCGGCCAAGGCGATGCCGGACAGCGTCACTGCCATCGGGTTCCGGGTCAGGTCTCCTGGCGTGCGTCGGGGCAGCCTGTCGGCCAGGATCCGCGCCAGCTCCGGGCTGGCACCTGCTTTCTGCAGTTCCTCGAGCGTGAGGCTCATGCCGGGATCCCTTTCCGTCCTCCTGCCCGTCACGCATAGCATGTCGGGAAGCGCCGGTTCAAGCCGTGCCCGGCCAGGCCAACGACTTCATGGATCCGTTCTTCCGTTTGGCAGCCCTCAGTCGCCGTTCCGTGTCGTCGCGAAGGTTCCGCGGCGACTTGCGCGGCGCGGCGCGCTGCGAGGCAAAAGCATTGAATATCAAATACTTAACATAACGGACCTTATGCGCCAAACGGCAGTCCCGCCCGCAGTGGTGTCTCCGGAGTTCGTGTCCGTGATCGGCGCAGGGGTGATCGTCTATTTGCTTGTGCGGCGCGGCATGCAGGTGCTGGGCGACGGGGCGATCGGCGCGCTGCAGGGTGACTTGCTGCACGACGCCGTGGGGCTGCTGGGCGCGACCGTCGCCGTTCAGTTCGGCGCCTGGGCGTTCCTGGGGTGGTGATGCTGGCCGTGCCCAACCCGCGGGATCGCCAATGGCGTCCTGCCCGAACGGCGGGAGAGATCGTGAAACACGCCTTGGCAGTGGTCGCTCTTGCGTACGGCCTGGCGGGTGCCGTCGTGCTGACTGCGCTGTTGGCGCGGGTCGGACCGAGCCCGGTCATGACTTTCATGGGCGAGAGCGTTGCCGCCTCGTGGCTGTGGCTTGCGAGATTTGCGGGGCTGGAACCATGACCGGCCGCGCGAAGCAAACGGGACGGAGGACTGTTCGGTGATGGCCCCGGAATTCAAGTGGCCAGGCGGGCTGGAGCTGCCGCTTCTGCTGGTGTTCGTGTTCGGCGCCGTGGTGATCGCTTTCGTGTTGGCAGAGGCGGTCGAAGACCGCGCGTTGCACGGCCAGCCCGATCGGGAGGCAGTGGCAGAGCAGGAAGAACGCATCCGCGATCACGACCGGGGCCAAGATGCGAGGACGGGACCGTGACGGGATCACGGGAGCATGGCGATCATGGCGCGACCGGCGGTCGCCGGCGTCTGAGGACCAAAGAAAGAAGCAATCAGGAGGTGATCAAATGACGACCAACAACTTGACGACAGGTGAGGATTCGGCCGCCCGGATCGACGCGCGCCTCGCTGAATTGAAGGACACTGCCAGCGTGAAGGGCGGTGTGTCGCGATTCATGTCGGAATTCGACCTCGCAGAGGTGTTCGCTGATCGCTTCTCGAACGTGTTCATGGCCGAGGAGGGTGGCGCGGGAACCTGGTACTTCCGTCTGGCACCGGGGAGCGAGAAGCCGCGCGAGGCGTATTGCGAGGCCCGGCATGCATGCATGCGAATGATCTCCCTGCTGACGAACGCGGGAGAGGCAGACATAGATGACAAGGCGAGACTGCAGAGGTGGAGAACGGTCCTGAACGTGATCGAGATCGCGTCGTGGGACCCGCGCCTCGCGTACAGCGCAGGGCATTCGGATCACAGGCCTGCGGAAAGTCGCTTCGCCTTGCCGTCCTGGGCTCGTGACGACGGTCCCGGCGATGCGGAGGCGGACCGATGATGCGGCTGGTGCGCCTCTCCCCTGCCCTCGCGCTGGTGGCGGCGCTCAGCCTCGCCGGTACGGCGGTCGCCCGGGACGTGGTGTCCGGTCCCGCCCGCGTGATCGACGGCGACACCGTCGAGGTTCAGGGACAGCGCGTCCGCCTGCATGGGATCGACGCTCCTGAGAGTGCCCAGGCGTGCAGTGATGCGGCGGGCCGGTCCTACAGCTGCGGCCAGGTCGCGACGAACGCGCTCGCAAGCATGGTTGGCCGCTTGTCTGTGGCGTGCCGTGTCCGCGACATCGACCGGTACGGGCGGTTGATTGCCGTCTGCTACCGAGGCGACACCAACCTGAACGCGTGGATGGTACTTGCCGGCCACGCGATGGCCTACCGGCGCTACAGCGGGGACTACGCAGGCCACGAAGACGCGGCGCGCGCCGGCCGTGTCGGCATCTGGCAGGGCCGTTTCGTCGCGCCCTGGGACTGGCGGAAGGGCGTCAGATGATCGGGGCGGGTTTCATCGCGGCGTTCGGGTCGGGCATGCCGCCCGGCCCGTCATTCCTTTCCGGAAGGCGGCATGTAGCGCACGATGATGTACGCCATCGCGGCGGTCATCACCGCGAGCGTGCAGAGCGCAGGCACGAGGCCGAACAGCAGCCAGGCCGCGCCTGCAGGCAGCGTGACGCCGGCGATGGCCACGATCCGCGCCAGGAGCACGGTCGCAGGCGACGGCGGATCGTCGTAGCCAACGAAGGCGAGGTCGGGGAGCGTCCTGTCGGGCAGGACGTCCGGCATGTGTCGGGGATACCTCGCGGACTCCCAGAGGACTGCAAACCAGAACGGGTCGTGCGCCGCGATGCGTCGGAGCACCATCACGCCTGCCCCTGCGAGCATGACGCCGCCGAATATGCCCGGGAGCGTGAAACCGAAGCCCGTGAAGGTCACGAAACCCGCGACGGCGACCACGAAAAGAAACGGCATGCGCTCGCAGCCAAGGATCTGCGGTGGCCGCAGCATCGCCTCGTCGATGAAGCCATAAGGTTCGTTGTCCATTCCGGAGCCCTCATTTGCGCGGACATCCATCACGATATCGGGGGAGCGTGTCAATGGCGGACGGCGTGAACGAAATGACGAACGCCACGTCGCCGGCCGACCTGCTGGGCCCGCTGGCCGCGGTGCTCGAGGACCCGGAGGTCGTCGAGATCTCCTGCAACCCTGACGGGCACGTTTTCGTCGAGCGGTTCGGCACCGGGCCGCGGCACTGGGGATCGCTCGAACCGGCCCGGACGGACCGTTTCGTGCGCTGGTGCGCGTCCTGGTCGGCCACGGAACTTGTGTTCGACCGCCCCATCCTCTCCGGACGGGTGCCCGGGACGGCCCATCGCATCGAGGCGGTGATGCCGCCGGTCACGGACGGCCCCTGCTTCTCGATCCGGCGGCACAGGGACACGGTGCCCAGCCTCGAGGAGTGCGTTCCGGAGGAGGTTCCGCGCCGCCTCCTGGCGGACGCCATCGCCGAGCGGAAGAACGTGCTGATCGCCGGCGCAACCGGCGCGGGCAAGACAACTTTGCTGAACGCGTGCCTCTGCGAGCTCGCGCGCATCGCGCCGGAGACCCGGCTGCTGACGATCGAGGACACGCCGGAAATCCGGGCGCCTTTCGCGAACGCCGTGGCGCTCCGGACGTCGGACGGCGTCACCATGGACAGGCTCCTCGTCTCCGCGCTGCGGCAGGCGCCGGACCGGATCGTGGTCGGGGAGGTGCGCGAGGGCGCCGTGCTGCTCACGCTGGTCAAGGCATGGAACACCGGCCACCCCGGCGGGCTGGTGACGTTGCACGCCAACTCCGCCGCAGAGGTCATGGACCGGCTTTCGCTTCTCGCGACAGAGGTCATGACCGCCGATCCGGTCCCGGTGCTCATGCAGGCCACGGACCTGGTCGTCTTCATCCACCGCGACACGGGACGTCCCGTGCTCTCGTCGATCCGCGCGGCGGTGCGCGATTCGGACGGCGCAACCAGAATGGAGAACTGCTATGAACATCCCGGCTGAGCGCCTCGCGCTTCCCACCGCCGCGCTTGCGCTGCTGCTCGCGGCGGATCCGGCCTTCGCGGCACTGACGACGAACAACATATTCGGGACAGGGAACAACCCCTTGCAGGAGCTGGTGCAGTTCGTGACCGGCCCCTTTGGCTACGCAGTGGTGATTATCGCGCTCGTGGCCTCGGGCGCCACCCTGATGTACGGCGGCGACTTCAGCGGCTGGGGCAGGCGCATCTTCATCGCCGCCTGCGCGGGCGGATTCGTTCTTCTGGCGGAGCAGGTGGTGTCGGCCCTCTTCGGCGCCGGTACGGGCTTCAGCGTGCCGCCGGACATGATTCTCCAGGCCTGGCCGTGGCCGCCCGGCGCGGAGGAGGCTTCGTGAGGCGACATCCGCCGCTCTCGCGACTGCTGCGGATCGCGGCGCCGGGGCTGCCCTGCGCCTTGGCGTTGGCCGCCTTCGCGCAGGAGCTGCCGCCGCAAGATGTCGGCAGCGACGTCCTGGGCATTGCCCGGGAGGCGCTGTCCGCGGGGACGGCGGATCCGAACGAGGCGGAAGCCGTGGACGGCCCGGAATTCGCGACCATCCCGCATCCGGACGGCAGCGGGGAGGTCGTCCCGATCCTCCCGGGCGTGACGGTGGCGGCCGGGGATGCGGTACCATCCGCGCAAGGCGCGGGGGATGGAGAGAAGGTGGCGCAGCCCTTGCCGGCGGACCGCGACCCGGGCCTTCCGGAGGGGCAGGACGGTGCTGCACCCGCGCCGCAGATTGCCAACGCGACCCCTGCCGGTGCTGAAGATCCAGGCACAGCCGATGCGGGAGCGGCGACGACGCAGGTCGTAACGGCCGCGACGGCGCCTGCTTCTGCGGACGGGACGCCGGATTCTCCGGAAAGCAAGGACGCTGCAGGGACGAAGGGCCGAGATCCGGTCGAGATGCTCAAGGGGCTATGGCGCGAGGCGGTGGCATCAGGAAAGACCTCGGAAGGATTCGAGACGTGGCTGTCGGCGGCCCTCAACCCGCCGCCCGAGGATCCGTCCGTTCCGGAGAGCCACGCAGTGCGCACGCGCGAGGTCGCGGCGGTCTGGAACCAGCGCACGGGGCCGGTCGCTCTCGGCGAGGCGGGGCGGGTCGTGACGACTTTCGGCGAAGCCATCCCCGTGGCGTACTGCTCCCCGCTGACCGTGTGCTACATCGAGCTCGAGCCAGGGGAGCAGCTGACCGACAGCCCGTCCATCGGGGACTCCGTTCGCTGGCAGGTCGCCGTCAAGCTCCAAGGCTGGGATCCTGAGACGGTCCTCCTCGAGATCAAGCCCTCGGAGGATGCCGTGCAGACCAACTTGGTGGTGCCCACCGACCGTCGAATTTACACGATCACCTTGGTCAACGACCGGTACGTGCACACGCCGATCCTCGCCTTCCGCTGGCCGGACAGCGAGGCCCGCGAGATCGCGGAGAGCATCGCGAGGCGCCGTGCCGAGGAGCTGGCGTTGGAGGAGGCCAGCGCGGCGGAGGCCGCGAGCCGCTCAGAGATCACGGCTGCGGAGATGGCGCTGTCAGGCGTGCCGACGGAGTCCGGCCCACGCGCGGCAGAGCTCCTGGACTTCCGGTTCAGGTGGGACGGCGACGCCCCGTTCCGCCCGACGCGCGTCTTTGCGGACGAGTCGAGGACCTACATCGACCTCCCGTTGTCCTATCGCGGGCCCCTGCCCGTCATCGTCGCCGGCAAGGGCGAGGGCAACGCCGCGCTCAACACGCGCGTCTCGGCCAGCGGCAGCCGCCTGGTGGCAGACCGCGTCATCACTGACGTCTGGCTCCAGTCAGGCAAGAAGCGCGTCCGGATACGGAGGATCACGCATTGACGGTCCCGCACCATAACTTCCGGCGCGCATTGCGCCGCTTGGCCGCACTGGCAGGCGTCGCCCTGCTCGGGGCCTGTGCCGGCACCGGCGACTTCACGGCTCCGTTCAGGGGCGACGGCGACGCCGGGCTTTCCGATGTGCAGGCCTGCGCGGTTGGCTACGACCTGGCCCGCCAGGTTCACGAGCGCGTCGCGCTGCGGCGCACGGTGCTGCTCGCCCCCGCCCGGGAGAACTCCTGCGAACGCCACGCGCTGGAGTACCTGCGCCGCACCGGCTTCCGGATCGACGAGACCGGCCAGGGCGGCGTGACCTTCGACATCACGGTGGACCGAATGGATGACGGGGACGTGGCGGCGGTGGCGGAGATCGGCGGCAGTCTGCGCGTCTCGAGAATGTACACGCCTGTCGCGACCGGGGTCCTGGCGAGCTCCGCTGTGGCCGTGCAGCAGCTGGATCCGGACACGTATCTCGATAGGGGCGTCAGATGGTGACGTTCCGGGAGCATGCGAACGCGCGGTGGTGCGGGGGCAAGGCGTGACCTCGCGACGCTTCATTGACGTCCTGAACTGGGGCGCGCTCGTCGCGCCCGGCGTCATGGCCTGCAAGGACGGCTCGCTGCTTGCCGGCTGGGAGGTCGCCGGCATCGACACCGAGAGCATGGAGCCGGACGCCCTCGCGGGGCACCTGTGGCATCTGGGCTTCGCGCTGTCGAGGCTCTCCGACGGCGAGACCGTGTGGTCCGTTTTCGAGCGTCGCCCCTGGGTGCCGGACTCCGATCCCGAGACCACGGGCCACGACGCCCTGGACGCGTTGACGCTGGAATCGCGCGTGATGCTCGCCGGGGAGGGCGCGACCTGGAGCGACCGGCTTCTGCTCTTTTTCTGCTGGATGCCGGGGGCGCCGGGGCCGCTTGTGGATACGCTTGCCGGATTCGACGAGGCGATGCAGGTCATGGAGAGCCGGCTGCGATCCGTGTTCGGGCTGAAACGCCTCATGCCCGACGGCCCTGGCGCGCCCTGCCCGTTCTGCGGAGCGCTGGCCGGCCTGCTCGGACAGTCGCGCAACGCGCCGCGTTTCGGGGAGGACGACCTTCCCGTGGGCCTCGACATGCTGCTTGGCGCCGAGGTCGTCCAGCCCCGGCGGACCGGGCCGCTGACGCTCGACCGGCGCGCGGTCGCGGTGCTGGCGCTGGAGGGGCTGCCGGTCACCTACGGGATCGCGCCGTTCGAGCGGTTCCAGGACCTTCCGTGCGCCTTCACATGGAGCACGCGCTACGAGGCGCTTTCGGCGGCGACCGCGCGCGGAATCGTGCGGCGGCGTCAGCGCTTCTGGCTGCAGTCATCGGCGGACTTGCTGGCGAACATCGGCGGCGAGAGCGCGGGCCGCCGCGACCTCTACGGCGACGCTATGGCGGAGAGCCTGGAACCGGTCCTTGCCCGTCTCTCTCGCGGCGACGAGGGGCACGGATACCATGTTTCGGTCTTCCTGCTGCAGGGCGAGACCCGTGCCGCGCTGGAGCCGGCCCTGACGCTGCTGCGGTCGGCGGCGGACGACGGCCACTACGGGCTGCGGGAGGAAAGGGTCAACGCTGTGCCGGCGCTCATGTCCGCCCTGCCCGGCCACACGACCGTGAACTCGCGGCGCGCCGTGCTGCGGGCCCAGGCGATGGCGGACCTGATGCCTGTGCGCACGATCTGGCGCGGCCACGCGACATGCCCCTCCCCGCGCCTGCCGGCCGGGACGCCGGCGCTGCTGGAGGGGCGCGCACGAACGGGGGAGCACGTGCACGTCAACCTCCACAGCGGGGACGTGGGTCACACCTTGCTTTTCGGTCCGACGGGTTCGGGCAAGTCGGTGCTGCTGGGCAGGATCGCGGCGGCCTGGCTCCGCTACCCTGAGGCGCAAGTCATCTGGTTCGACCGCCAGCGATCCAGCGCCCACGCCTGTGCCGCGCTCGGCGGCACTTTCATCGAGCCTGGCGTGCCCGGCTCGAGCGGCATAGCGCCCTTTGCGCGGCTCGGCCGCCTCGGCGCCTCCTGGGGCCTTTCGTGGCTGACGGCCCTTGTCGAGGACGGGCTTGGCCGCCCCACGACGCCGGACGAGGCGGCGGAGCTGCGTGGCGCGGTGGAGTCGCTGGAAGCGGTTGCGCGACCGTCGCTGCGCAACACCTGGGAGTACGTCCAGTCGCGCCCGCTCCGGCAGGTGCTGCAAGCCTGGTTCCAGGGCCCGAACGCGGGGATGTTCGACGCGGACGAGGCCGACGTCGGCGCGGCACTGGACGCGGCGGCGCTCACCGTGATCGAGACGTACGCGCTATTCGACGCGCCTCCCGCCGTGACGATGCTGTCGATGGACTACGTGTTCGCGGAGACGGACCGGCGCTTCGACGGCCG
>VYDD01000478.1 GCA_009843625.1 Gammaproteobacteria bacterium
TGATGATGGCCACGGTGGGCCTCCTGTCGGGAATCATGAACGACATCGGGATCACCGCCCTCATGCTGCCGGTGGTGCTGGATATGGCCCGCCGCATAGGGACGCCGCCATCCAAACTGCTCATGCCGCTGGCCTTCGGATCCCTGCTCGGCGGGATGACGACCTTGATCGGAACGGCGCCGAACATCCTGGTAAACGGGGCGTTGCGCGATGCCGGGCTTGAGCCGTTCGGGATGTTCTCGTTCACACCGGTCGGGTTGACGGCGCTTGCTGCAGGAATCGTCTACATGACCTTCCTGGGGCGGCGGCTGTTTCCGAACCGGGATCCGAAAAAGGAATCGGCTCCGGCGGATCTGGGGGGACTCTACGGCCTGGGTGGCCTGGTCGGAATGCTGAAAGCGCCCAGGCATTCGACTCTGGCAGGCAAGACACTGCAGCAAAGCCGGTTGGGCCAGGCCCTGGGTCTGAACGTGGTCGCCGTGCAACGAAGCGGGCAGATGATCCTCGCTCCCGGGCCGGACTTCGTTCTGAGCGGGGGAGACGAGATGGTCGTTGAGGGAACCCTGGAGAGGTTCGAAGGCTTGCGCGCGTGGAAGCATCTGGAGATCGAGTCGAGAGATCGGGCTCTTGAGCGGATTACAGATGCCTCCGTCGAGGTAGCGGAACTGGAGTTGGCGGAAGGTTCACCGCTGATCGGGCAGACGGTTCGAAAGGCGAATCTGCGCCAGACGCGTGGCCTGCACGTTCTCGCGATTCTGCGGGGTAATCGGGTACATCGCACGGGATTGCGCCTGATGACGCTTGCCGCAGGCGATCGCCTGGTGGTCGCGATGAAGAGCGGGCGGCTTGCCGCACTGGAGGGCGACAAGACCTTTGGAGCGATCCATTCGGTGTCGGCAAGAGAGCTGATCTCCCACTACCAGATGGAACGCAGGATTCAAAGCGTCAGGATCTCGGAAGAATCGCTGCTGGCCGGTCAACTGCTCGCGGAAACCCGGCTGGCCGATGCGTTCGGCCTGACGGTTGTGGGCATCCTGCGGGCTGATGAAGAGCTTCTCATGCCGGATCCGGATACAATACTCGAGGGAGGGGACGTTCTCCTGCTCCGGGGACGAATCGAGGATCTCAGGATCCTGCGGGCGCTCCAGGAATTGACGGTGGGCGATAATCGTCCCCTGGACGTGAGCCGACTGGAGTCCGACACCGTCGGCCTGGCGGAAGCTTCGTTGTCTCCACGCACGACATTCGCGGGAAGGACAATCGAGGAGCTCAATTTCCGCGAAAACTACGGTGTTTCCATCCTTGCGATATGGCGGAACGGAGAGATCTACCGGAGTGGGCTCCGGCAAATGAAACTGCTCCCGGGTGATGCGTTTCTGCTCTATGGCGACAGAAACAAGCTCGCGCGCCTGGTGGACAACCCGGACTTCCTCGTCATGACCGAAGAAGCGGCGGAGGTGGTGCGAAGCCGGAAGGCTCCAGTCAGCGCCCTGATCATGGCAGGCGTCCTGACTTCGGTGGTCTCGGGCCTTCTGCCGATTTATGTCGCGGCGCCGATCGGAGCGGTCCTGATGGTGCTGACGGGCTGCCTCAACATGGAAGAGGCCTATCGGTGCATAGAGTTGAAGGCAGTGGTCCTGATCGCGGGGATGCTCAGCCTGGGACTGGCGATGCAGGAATCCGGAACTGCTGCCCTGGTGGCCGAGACGGTGTTGGGGTCCATTGCAGACTTTGGTCCTCTGGCAGTGGTAGCCGGACTTTTCCTGATCACCGCCCTTTCAGCTCAGGTAATGCCGACGGCGGCAGTGGCGGTACTCATGTCGCCCATTGCACTCAGCACGGCCGCCAGCGAGGGGTTCTCGCCCCAGGCTCTGATGATGACGGTGGCGATAGCGAGCTCCTGCGCCTTCATGAGCCCGGTGGGACATCCGGTGAATCTGCTGGTGATGGGGTTCGGAGGATACCGGTTCGTCGATTTCATAAAGGCAGGATTCCCGTTGTTCCTCCTGGTGTTTGCGGTGGTCTTGACCGTCCTTCCGCTCGTCTGGCCGCTGGTGCCGGGAGGGTGAGGAGCCGCTCCCGACCGATCGGATCAGCGGTGGCCTGGTCCAACGCCGATCGGATTTGCTCTGGAAGGTGCGCTTTCGGGGCGACTGCCTGTACCTGCTGATCCTCCTGGAGTTTCAGTCGGAGAACGACCGCTTCATGGCGCTCCGCATCCTCACGTACACCTGCCTCACCTACGAGGAGTTGATCCGCCGGGGAGAGGTCAAGCCGGGCAACGAGCTGCCGCCCCTGCTGCCGGTCGCCGTCTACAACGGCCGGTCGCGCTGGCGGGCTGCCGCGGACGTCGCCGAACTCATCGCTCCAGCGAAGAAGCCGTTGGCGCAATATCTGCCGAGCTTCAGGTATCTCGTGCTGGACTTGCAGCGGATCGGTGAGAAGGACCCCGAGTCGCGGGACCTGGTGACCTCGCTCGGGATAATGGAGCGCGAACCCACGCCGGAGAACCTCGGGCGGGTCATGCAGGGCTTGAAGCGCCGGTTTCGAGGGCCGGAGTTCGCCGAGTTACACCAAGCGCTGGACTCGTGGGTAGCGGGGGCTGCGGAGGCGTGGCAGATTTCCAAAGCGGACCTGGCG
>VYDD01000343.1 GCA_009843625.1 Gammaproteobacteria bacterium
ATCACGCGCTCCCTCCCTTCCTCCCGGCGCGCGTCGAGCTGGCGGCGCGCCTCTCCGACGGCCGCGCTCAGGCGGGTGCCCTGGTCGCGCTCGCCCAGGAAGTTCTCCGCCAGCGAGTCGGCGAAGAAGCGCACCACCTCCTGGTCGGCGGTAATCGGAGCGAGCGTATGCGGCCAGTCGGCGAACACCACCAGTCCGACGCGCTCGCCCGGAAGCGCCTCCAGCAGCGCGCCGACCACCTCCTTTGCGCGTGCCATGCGCCCGCCTGGCAGGTCCCGCGCCCCCATCGACGCGGAGATGTCCACCGCGACCACCACGTCGGCCGGCCGCGAGGCGTTCAGGCTGATCCCGGGTCCGAAGCGCACCCCGGCGGCCGCAAGGAGCATCACGGCCACGGCCAGGCCGAGCACCCGGAGCCGCCCCCGGGGAAAGCCCATCAGCTCGCGGGTGGTCAGCCGGCCGACCGCCTCTTCTCCCCCGAACCCCTCCGCGAGCGCGCGCAACCGCCGGGTGGTGCGGGCCAGCGCGAAGGCAGCCAGACCGATCGCGACCGGGAGCAGGAGGAGGAGCATCGGGCGCGCAAACGTCATGGCATCCTCACGGCAGCACCGCCCAGCGCGAGGCCCGCAACCCGACTGCTCCCAGCAGCAGCGCCAGCGCCCCGGTCACCAGGAGGAACCGGAAAGGCACCAGGGCGGTGGTGAGCCGCGTTTCCTGTGAGGTCGTCTCGAGGCGGTCGATCTCCGCGTAGATCGAATCCAGCGCGACCACATCCGCCGCCGAGAAGTACCGCCCTCCGGTGATGCGCGCCGCCTGGGTCAGCACCGTCTCCATGCGCTGGCGCCGGGTCGGGGCGCTGGCTCCCGCCGTGCCGTCACCCGACTCGGGCGGGTCCGGCCGCCCGATCGCCACCGGGTAGATGCGCACGCCCACGGCGGCGGCTGCACGCGCCGCCATGGCGGGCACAAGGCCGTCGCGGTTGTGCGCGCCGTCGGTGACCAGGACCAGCACCTTCGAGTCGTGCGGGGCGGCGTCCAGCAGCGCCGAGCCCGCGGCGATCGCGCCCGCGATGTCGGTGCCGTCGATGAGCAGCCCCACCTCCATCCCGTCGATCGCGTGGTCCACCAGGTAGTGGTCGCGGGTGAGGGGCAGACGGGTGAGCGCTTCGCCGGCGAAGGTGACCAGGCCGATGGCGTCGTCGCGGCCCGCCACGAAGCGCCTGGCCGCGGCCTTGGCAGCCTCCAGGCGGGTGGCCGATCCCTCCATGTCGTCGGCCCACATCGACGTGGAAAGGTCCACCGCCACCACGATCCCCGTACCGCCCTCTACGGGCTCTTCGTGGGCGGTGATCAGGCGGGGATGGGCGAGCGCGACAATCAGGCAGGCGAGCGCGGCGGCGCGCAGGCCCCGCGGAAGCGCATCCACCACCGCCCAGAGGCGGCTCCCCCGCAACCGCACCGATCCCGCCGACGCGAAGAGCATGCCGGAGGTGCGCCGGGGCCGGAGCCACCACAGCCAGAGGGGAACGAGCGCGAGCAGAACCAGCCATTCCGGGCGGGCCAGCTGGATGCTCATTGGGGGCCCTCGCCCGCGATCTCCGCGCGCATCGTCGCGAATGCCGGCGCCGTCCCCGAGGCGTCGACCCAGGCCCGCATCGTCTCCCAGTCGCGTTCGGCCGCGCGCGCCCCGCTCTCCTGCGCACCTGCCGCGGCGGCGAACTTGGCCACCTCGCCCCGCCCCATCGCACCTGCCAAGGCGTCCACGTCGGGCCAACCGGGCGCGCCGGCCAGGTGGCCCATCAGCTCCGTGGCCGTCCGGCTGCGATTCCACGCGGGGTCGAAGTGCGCCATGTACGCGCGTATTACATCTCCCGCACCCTCGTAGAAGTCGCGCAGCCGACCCGCCCGGTGGTGGCCGCGCGCGAGCAGCAGGTCGAGTTCGGCGAGCGCCCGCTCCCTCCACTCCTCCGGCATCTCCGGCGGGTCATCCACCTGGGCCGTAGCGACCGCACGCGCAGCCAGCCACTCCCGCGCCTGCACCGTCACCACGCCGAGTAACAGCAGGGAAAGCAACGACGCCCCCAACACGGCCGGGACGTTCCAGTTGAACCCGACCACGTCCGCCGGCGGCCTCGGCTGCAGGCCCTGCGCGATGTCGTCGAGCAGGATGGGCGAGGTTACGAACACCCGCCGCCCGGCGATCACCAGACGTTCAACCGGGTCGGCATTCCCGCCCGGCCCGTCCTCCACGCGAACACGCTCCCCGCCGGTCTCCGCCTCCCCGCTCGTCATCTCCAACTGCGGGGTCGCCGCGAGCCCGATCTCGAAGGGAATCAGGTCGTATTCGAGCGCGACCCGGAGGGATCCGTCCCCCGTCTCGGCCACATCGGTCCGCACACGCCGCAGGCTCTCCACGCCCCACTCGGGAAGAAGCGTTGCGGGCACCCGCAGCCCCCGTCCGGGGGGTACGTAGACGGTCGCATGGAGGGTGAAGGGATCTCCCAGCTCAACCGTGTCGGGGGATACGCGCACCACCTGAACCGCCGCCCGATCCTGCATCGCGTGGGCACCCGCCGCCAACGTCGCCGTTGACGCGGCCACCGTCAGCCATCCGATCCCAACCCCAATCC
>VYDD01000089.1 GCA_009843625.1 Gammaproteobacteria bacterium
GTACACCGTCGAAGGCGGGCGTGAACTGGCGCGCAATCCCCTCCTGGACTTCGTCTTCCTCAACCTCGAGCGGAGCTACGACCCGGCCGCGGTAGAGGCCATCGCCACGGGCCTGCGCTCCCCCGGCGCGGTCGGCCGCAAGACCCTGCTGGTGCGCATCCCGTCCATCGAACAGGATGGGGAGGAAGCCACCCGCGCCAGGGTGCGGGAGGCGCTCGAGCTGGGCGCCGACGGGGTCGTGCTGCCGCACGTCCGCAACGTGGCGGAGGCGCGCGCCGCGGTGAGCTTCTTCGAGGATGCGGGCGCGGACGTGTGGTCGCCCGCCAACCCGGACGGCACGGTGATCGCCATGCTCATGGTCGAGGACCCGGATGCGGTCGCGGAGGCCGCCGCCATCGCCGACGTGCCCGGCTACAGCGTGCTTGCCTGCGGCATCGGCAGCCTCACCGGTGCCCTCGGCGGAGACCGCGAGGCGGCCGAGCGGGGCAACCAGGCCGTGCTCGCCGAGGCCACGCGGGCCGGGCTCGCGGACATGATCACCGCCAACGCCGGCGACATCGAGCAGCGGGTCGGGGAGGGCTTCCTCGGGCTGCTCATGCAGGTGGGCGGCGCGGAGGAGGCCATCCGGCTGGGCAGGCAGGCGGCGGGACGGTAACCGCCGGGCGGGAGCCCCATCCTGACACGCATCACCGGGGCCGGCCCGCGCGGCCTCGGGCCAAACCGTCCTGAGAGACCACGATGAGCGAATTCAGGGCCGTTTGCAGCACGTGCGTCTGTTTCATACCGCTTATCAGTTGTCCGTTACGCGTATTTGATGCTATCATGACACCTGCGCCCGATCGCAAACCGCTCACGCGTTGCCCCTGCGAACGCTTTGATCGTATCCCCCGCCAACCCGGAGCCCGTGCAGCTCGGCACACGCGAAGTCGCGGAACTGCTGGGCGTGCACTCCTCCACCGTAAAGCGGTGGTTCCGGGGGGTTCGCGGGTCCGGTGCATCCGGCGCCGTCCGCCCTGAGCCCGCTTCGGCGGGCGCCCGGGTCGGAACCACCGCCGGGGGTCACCGCCGCATCCCGCTGGACACCGCCCTGCGCGTGGCGCGGGAGCGCGGCAACGAAGTGTATCTGCACTGGTTCGGGGACGACGCCGGGGCGGTCTGGACCGCGGTTCAGGCGCTGGAGGGCGGCAACGCCTCGCCGGCGCGAGACCTGCTCGTCGGATGGCTCAAGCTTGGGCGGGCGCACCTGATCGGCCGCTTCCTGCGCCACGTGACGGCGGTTGATCCGATCGAAGCGCGGATTCTGGACGGCGTGCTCGGAGGGTTCCTGCGCAGGGTGGGCGAGGGGTGGCGGCGAGGGGAACTGCGGATCGCCGACGAGCGCGCCGCCACCCGCGAGGTGAGCGAAACGATCATCTCCCTCGTCGGGGGGACAGGCTACGTCCGCCGGCGGCAGGGTCCGGAACCGCCCGTGGCCGTCGTCGGCACCCTCGAGAACGACCATCACGGCCTGGGCGCTCTCCTGGTCCGCCTGATGCTGGTGCAGCGCGGATGGGCGGTCGAGTATCTGGGCACCGGCCTGCCGATCCCGGAAATCGTGGCCGCGCAGCGAGCCCGCGGAGCCGTGCTGGTGTGCCTGTCCGTGACGCCCCCCTCGAGCGCCGCCGATGCGCACCGCTTCATCGAGGTGGCGCGCGAACTCGCCGATCCCCGGCGGCCCTTCGCGCTGGCGGTGGGAGGCAGCGGCGGCAGGAGAGCCGGTGCTGCCGTGCGCGCGTGGCCGCTCGGCCGCTCCGGGCGGTTCGCCAGCCTGTCGGCGTTCCAGCGCTGGATGGACCGGCATTTTCCGCGGACCGCATCGGTTCCCGCCTGATCCGCCCATGTCCGGACTGACGCGAGTGGACCAGATGGGGCTTGCGGGCCTGGCCCTGTTCTCCATGGCATCCGTCGCCGGGTACGCCACCTTCGGGCGGCATCCCGAACTGCTCGCCACGTTCCCCTCGTCCGCCGGGTTCTTTCCGGTCGCCTTCGAGTTCTTCGCCCGCGGCCACATCCTCGTCGCGTTCGCGGCGCTGGCGGTCTCCCTCGGGGCTCGCGCCGGATGGAGCTGGCTCCCGGGACTGGCGGTGGCCGGCGGGCTGTCGCTGGGCGCGGAGCTCCTGGGCACCGCCACCGGGTTTCCGTTCAGCGCCTATCGCTACACCGAGCTGCTGGGATACCGGGTCGCCGGGCTGGTTCCGCTGTTGATTCCGCTCAGCTGGTTCATGATGGCGTTTCCTTCCTATGTCATCGCGAACGCCATGGCTGATTCACGAGTCGCGCGCTGGGGAATCGGGGCGCTTCTGCTGACGACCTGGGATCTGACGCTCGATCCCGCGATGAGTTCGCTGACGCGGTACTGGGTATGGGAGACGCCGGGGCCGTACTACGGGATGCCGCTCGTCAACCTGGCGGGGTGGTTCGCGACGGGGTTGGCGATCATGGCCGGGTTCGACCTGGTGCGGGCGGACGCCGCGGCCCGGCGCATCCCCGTCCCGCTCATGGAGACGTACTACGCGACGGTGCTGGCGCTGTCGCTGGCGATGACGCTGGTCGGCGGATACTGGCGAGCGGTGATGGCGACCCTGGCC
>VYDD01000346.1:0-1891 GCA_009843625.1 Gammaproteobacteria bacterium
TGGTGGCCCAGAAGATCCGGTTCTGGATGCCGAGCTCGTTGGCGACATCGCCGGCCACCTGCTCGGAGGCCCCGTAGCCCGGGGCGGTGTCGAACACCGTGCCGCCGTTGTCCACGAAGGTCTGCAGCACGTTGCGGATGGCGGTCACATCCTCGCTGCGCGCCACGCGCGAGAAGGTGGCGGAACTGCCGAGCCCCACTACCGGAATCGTCTCATCCGTGCCCGGAATGGCCCGGGCCAGGACCTCCTGGCGCGCCAGCGACGCCAGCAGGTCGGGGGTGAGTGCGAGCGCGGCGCCGCCGCCTGCCGTGAGCCTGAGCCAGTCGCGTCGTGTGAGCGTCATCTTCCTCTCCTGAACATCGAGTGTGTTGCGGACAAACCCCGCCGTCCGGGCCCGAGGCCCTCGCCCCCGTGGACAAACGAGGGTGCCTTACCGCTGAAAGCGCACTGTGCGCGGGCCCGTGGAGGCCCGGTCACGCGACCGCCTGCACGGCCTCCACGATCTCGTCGAACGGGGGCAGGATGCCCGGGTTCTCTGCCACCCACGCGTAGGTGACGCGCCCATCTCCGTCCACAACGAAGACCGAGCGCTTCGCCACGCCGCGCAGCCCGATGAGTTCGTCCTGCAGAACCCCGTATGCGCTCACTGCTTCCTTGTTGAAGTCCGAGAGGATGGGGAACGGAGCGCCCATCTCCTCGCCCCACTTCTGGTTGACGAAGGGGGAGTCCACGCTGATGCCGACGACATCGGCGCCAAGCTCGCCCCACTGGCCCCAGTGGTCGGAGACATGACAGAACTCGGCCGTGCATGTGCTCGTGAACGCCAGCGGCACGAACATGAGTACCGTGGGCCGGCCACGGTGCTCGGAGAGCGTGAAGTTCGCCCCGCCGGGGGGTGCGAACACGGTGAAGTCGGGCGCATCGGCGCCCACGCGGATGGGTGTCATGAAGTTCTCACCTTTCGTGTTGAGTTGCGGTGGCGACACCAAGTCGCGGCCCGCGTCGTATCGTATCGCGACTGATGTTGTGTGAGTCGCTGATCGCGCGGGCGTTGAACGGATCGGGGGTCGAGGCAAGATTGTTGAGCCCGATAATCGAGTCAACGATCCGACCGCGCCAGAACCGGCTTCCCGAAGCTGACATCCACCCCCACATCCCGCGAGGAATCCTGCCATGTCCGACACTGCAGCTGCGACACCCGCCGAGACCACGGCGACCACACCCACCGGCCGATTCTGCTGGCACGAACTGCTTACGAGTGACCCTGAAGCGGCCGCCGCCTTCTATGGTGAAGTGATCGGCTGGGGCGCGGGCGAGTGGCCTGAAGGCGAGACTCCGTATCAGTTGTGGATGAATCAGGGCGTGCCGGTCGGCGGGATGATGGCGCTCCCCGAGCATCTCGCAGGCACGGGCGTGCCGCCCCACTGGCTGCTGTACGTGTCGACGCCGGACGCCGACGCGTGCGCCGCGAAGGCCGAGAGCCTGGGCGGGACCGTTCTGGAGATGGTCGATGTCGACCAGGTCGGGCGCATGGCCGTGCTCAAGGATCCGCTGGACGCGGTCTTCATCGCCTACCAGCCCTCCGACGTGACGCCCGGGCACGACGAGCTGGCCCAGCATTGGCCATACCGCGCGGATCTGTTGTGAACATTGAAGTTACGGGATTCCGCAGGCGATTTCCCGCCGTTCGATTCCCGCCGAGTGGATTTCAGCCCCGCGACCTCCGGCGGCCCCGGATTGCCTGCCTGAGTTGGGCCTCGTTCGGCTGCTGATAACAGCGCAGCACCGTCTTGGCCGCCTTCCAGCCGCCGAGTTCGCAGAGCACCTTGAGCGGCTGATGCATGAGATCGGACGCGAACTTTCGCCTGAGCGAGTGCCAGCCCCTCCCGCG
>VYDD01000346.1:1901-2623 GCA_009843625.1 Gammaproteobacteria bacterium
TCGCGCCTCCCCAAGGGCTTCCAAGGCTTCGGGCGTCAGCGGCGTCGTGTGCTCGTAGCCTGTCTTCTCGTGCTGTGCCCGCCAGCGGATGGTTTCGCCCTCGAAATCGACATCCGACCAGCGCAGGTTGCGAATCGCGCCGATCCGGTGCCCGGTCTCGTGCGCGAGCACGAGCGCGACATGGAACCGCCAGTCCAACCGCTGCGAGACCCCGAGCAGTGCCTGGTACTCCGCTTCGGTGAGAACAACCCGGTTGGGGTTCTTCTCGATGGGCTTCTTGAGCCCCTTCAGCGGGTTCCTGTCCAGCAGCAGGCGGCCCTGCTCGTCCCTCGACCTCGACGCCCAGTTCAGCACCGCCATGAGGAACGTGAGGTCCCATTCGATCATCCGGTTGCCCACGGGCTGTCCGCTGGGGCCGACCGTCCCCGCTCGCCGCTCCCGGATGAAGCGGTCCCAATCGCGCTGGGATAGGGTCTCCGGCCTTCGGTCCCCGCCGAAGAACTTGAGGAACATCGCCATCGCGGCCCTGTCCCGCTGCCGGGACGTCCGCCCCTTGGAGGGCGTCACCTCCTCACCGTAGATGTCAAAGAGCATCTCCAAGGTGAGCGGCTCCGGCTCGGCCTCCGCCTTGCCGTTGGGCTGAAGCATCGCGAAGTCCGCGGCGGCTTCGTCCGCCTGCCGTTTCGCCCTCGCCCAGTCGCGGTGTCCGAGCGACCGGGTGA
>VYDD01000347.1:0-8274 GCA_009843625.1 Gammaproteobacteria bacterium
CTCGTGGTGGCGAAGGTCGAACTGGTGCGCGCCCTGGCGTCGATCGAGGAGATCGTCAAGGCAACGGACGCGGTCATGGTCGCGCGCGGAGACCTCGGGGTGGAGGTGCCCTTCGAGCAGGTGCCGCTCGCACAGAAGCGCATCGTCCAGCTGGCCAACTACTCGGGCCGGCCGGTCATCATCGCGACCCAGATGCTCGATTCGATGATCCAGAGCCCGCGGCCGACGCGGGCCGAAGCTTCCGACGTCGCCAACGCGGTGCTGGACGGCACCGACGCCGTGATGCTCTCCGGCGAAACCGCGGTCGGAGAGTACCCGCTGCACGCCGCGCGGGCGATGGTGCGCATCATCCGCGAGATCGAGGGTTCCGGCGTGCTGGCCCAGGGTCCGCGCTACCTCCCGCGCCCCGACAACTGGCAGCGGGGGGGCGCGACCCGCCGCGAACACGCGGTCGCGTCGTGTACGGTGGACGCCGTGCGACAGCTGGATGCTCCCGCGCTGATCGTGATCACCAGCAGCGGTTTCTCCGCGCGCCTGGTCTCATCGTACCGCCCGCCGGTCCCGATCTTCGCCGTGTGCACCGAGCCGCGCACCTTCCGCCAGCTCGCGCCTGTCTGGGGCGTGTGGCCCACGCTCGCCACCGACGTGCCGGTCAGCTACTCCGCGCTCTCCGCCTACGGCAAGGAAGCGGTCGTGCGCGCAGGAGTCGGGAGGCCGGGAGATTCGGTCGTGGTGACCGCGGGATTCCCCTTCCACGAGAGTGGGTCGACCAACACCATGCGCGTGGAACAATTGTAACAGCCCATGTCCTTCTCGCTGACCTTCCTGGGCACCGGCACCTCCTACGGCGTGCCGGTCATCGGATGTCGATGCGACACCTGTACCTCGAGCGATCCCCGCGACAAGCGCACGCGGCACGGAGCCCTGCTTCGCTTCGGGAACCGCCGTCTGCTCGTCGACACACCCCCGGAACTCAGACTCCAGCTGCTCCGCGAAGGCGTATCCTCCCTGGATGCGGTGTGGTTCACGCACGCGCACGCCGATCACATCCACGGCATCGACGATCTGCGGGTGTTCACGGCGCTCCACGGTGCGAGGATCAGCGCCTGGATGCACCGGTCGGTCGCCCGCCAGCTGCGGCGCCGCTTTCCGTACATCTTCGACGCGCGACCCCGGGCCTCGGACGGGGTTTTCCTCCCGGAACTCGATGTCTTCACCTTCCGGGAGGGACGGCCGGTGGACATCCTGGACCGCGTGTTTCTCCCGCTCGGAGTACCCCACGGCGGGATCCGCTCCTACGGCTTCCGCGTCGGGGGCCTCGGGTATGTGACCGATGCCAAACAACTTCCGCGGGCGACGCTGGAAGGGCTCAGGGGCGCGGATCTGCTGGTGCTCAACGCGCTGTGGTACGGGGATCCCCATCCCACCCATTTCAACATCGAGGAAGCCGTCGCCGCGGCGCGGGCGGTTGGCGCCCGGAGGACCTATCTCACCCATCTCACCCACCGCGTGCGGCACGACGACCTGTGCAGGCGCCTCCCGGAGGACATCCGGCCCGCCTTCGACGGCCTCACCCTGAAGGTGGAAGACGGATGCGCGGAGCCCCGGCGGTCTCCGTCGTCGCCGGAACGCGCATGAGCGCTCTCACCGTCGACTACCGGAACCTCCTCGCCATCGATGAAGACGAGGATGGCGTCGATCCCGAACGGCTCACCGGCGACCTGCGTTCACGCTTCCGCGTGGCGCACCGCGATGTCGAGCGGGCGCGCCGGAGCGGGAGCATGGGCTTCCTCGACCTGCCGCGCGCCGCGCAGCCCGCGGCCCACATCCGTCGCGTGGCAGCCGGGCTGCGGGGACGTTTCGACGACTTCGTGGTCCTCGGCATCGGCGGGTCGGCGCTGGGGACCCGCACCCTGCGGGATGCACTCGCCGCCGGGGACCCCAACCGCGGTGCGAGTGGCGCCGGAGGGCCTCACCCGCGTCTCCACGTGGCGGACAACATCGATCCGCACTCGATCGGCACCTTGCTGGACCGCCTCGACATGCGCAGGACGTTCTTCAACGTGGTCAGCAAATCGGGCTCGACGACCGAGACGCTGGCCCAGTATCTGGTGGTGGCCGAGCGACTCGCGCGCGAAGTCGGCCCGGATCGGACACGGGAGCATCTTCTCTTCACCACGGATCCCGAGCGGGGGCCGCTCCGCGCTCTGGCGGAGGCCGCAGGCATCCCCACCCTTCCGGTCCCGGGCAACGTGGGGGGCCGTTTTTCGGTGCTGTCGGCCGTCGGCCTGTTCCCCGCAGCGGCGGCCGGCCTGGACGTGACGGCGGTGCTTCGGGGCGCCGGGCGCATGGAGAGACGCTGCCGGACGGATGAGCTGACCCGGAATCCGGCGGGCGTGGTCGCGACCCTTCTGTACCGCGCCGATGTCGAGTGCGGGCAGCGCGTGCACGTGTTCATGCCCTACTGCGATCGGCTCCGCTCCTTCGCCCTCTGGGTGCAGCAGCTGTGGGGCGAGTCGCTCGGCAAGGCCGCGGGACTCGACGGCGGGCCCGCGGGCACCGGCCCCACCCCGCTCCCGGCAGCCGGGGCAACCGACCAGCACTCGCTCCTGCAGCTCTTCATGGAGGGGCCTGCGGACAAGGTGGTGTGCTTCGTCACCGTCGGCGCGGCCGACGATCCGCTCCCGATCGGCAAGGCGCCCGCTTCGCTGCCCGCCCTCGAGTTTCCCGAGGGTCACACGCTCAACCATCTGATCGCCGTCGAGTACGCTGCGACGGCGGCCGCGCTTCGAATGGCCGGGCGGCCCAACCTGACCGTGCGGCTGGCGAGGCTCGACGCCGAGGCGCTGGGCGAACTCATCCTGCTCTTCCAGGCCGCGACCGTGTACGCCGGATACCTCTACGGCGTGGACCCACTCACCCAGCCGGGCGTGGAGTTGGGCAAACGGTATGTGCACGGGCTCCTGGGCCGTCCGGGGTACCATCCTCCCCGCATGGAGGAAGCCAATCACCCCTGGCAGGTGTAGGAAACCAGGGGACCGGGGCGGGGACGCCGGTGCAGGGTAGGCATCCCCCCCGGGAAACCCTATTTTGTATCAGGATGGAACAGTTGCAGCCGGCTGCGGCGGCTGCCGCGCATATCATGGGGGAGCGGGATGGCTCAGGGAGAAGACGGACCGCTCGTCGTAATCGAGCGCGACGGCGGATCGAACACGGGTGCCTTTCTGCTCGGTGCCGTCGTCGGTGCCGGACTCGCGCTGCTTTTCGCGCCCCGCTCCGGCAAGGAGACCCAGGAGCAGCTGAAGGCCCGGGCGCTTGAGTTCAGGGATGTCGCACAGGAGCGGGTGCGCGCGGCCCAGGAGGGCCTCGAGGAGAGGCTGGGGCGAGCCGGCGAACAAGTCCGGGAGCAGATCGAGTCGGTGAAGGGGGCGGTGGACGCGGGTCGCCAGGCGGCGCTGGACGCGCGCGCCGAGCTGCAGGACAGGATCGAGACCTCCAAGGCTGCCTATCGGGCTGCCAGCGATGCCGCTCGGCAAGTCGTCCACGACGCCGGAGCGCAGGAAAACGGGGAACACGATGACGATGCCGCGGACGAGCTGGCGCCACCTTTGGACTGACGGCGCCGCCGCGGCGTGGCTGCGAGGCGCGGTGCTGCTGATCGGTGTCCTCGCGCCCGCGGCGGCGCGGGGCCAGGCACTCGACGGCTACCCGCTGGTTACGGACCGTTCAAGGATGCTGGCGCGCGACGTGGCCGTGGGAACGTCGTTCCTTCCCTCCCATGAGCGCTACGTCGTGGTTCACCTTGTCGAGAATCGGCTCTTCGTCATGGAGGGGGAGCGCGCGATCTGGTCGGCGCCCGTCGGCACCGGGACCGGGTTCAACCTGAACGGCGACGGCCAGAAGTGGCACTTCTCCACGCCCCGCGGGATCATGAGGGTCCGGTACAAGGAAAAGAACCCGGTCTGGATCGCTCCCGACTGGCACTTCGTCGAGAGGGGAGTTCCGGTTCCCCCGCGGCAGCATCCGTCCCGTTCCATTCCGGGGGCGCTGGGCACCACTGCCATCTATCTGGGTGACGGCATTGCGATTCACGGCACCCACCGGCCCGAGCTGGTGCTCGACCCCGACCCGGAGCGGCGGCGCATCTCCCACGGGTGCATTCGCCTGACCAACGAGGCGGCCCGCGAACTCTACTACCTGATCGACGTTGGCACGCCGGTCCTCATCTACTAGCCTGGCGCGCGATACGTGGTGGGGGCAGGCGACGCGGGGCCTCCGGGCCGACTCCTGATCTCCCGCAACCGAAAGGCCCGGCACGAATACGAGGTGGTCGAGACGCTCGAAGCCGGGCTGGTGCTCAAGGGACCGGAAGTCAAATCCGTGCGCGCCGGAAAGGTGGGGTTCAAGGACGCCTTTGCCCGCCTGGAGGGCACCGAAGTGTGGCTCCACAACCTGCACATCAGCCCCTACGAGCCGGCGACTCACTGGAATGCCGACCCGGAGCGCCCACGCAAGCTCCTCCTGAAGCGCGCAGAGATCCGGCGTCTGATCGGCAGGGTCGAGGAGAAGGGGCTGACGCTGATTCCCCTGGACCTCTACATGCGCCGGGGGTACGCGAAGCTGACGCTGGCCCTCGCTCGGGGCCGCAAGCTCTACGACAAGAGGGAAAAGCTGCGGCGCCGGACCCAGGAGCAGGAGGCCCGGCGAGCGATGAGGAGGGGCCGGTGAGGGGGAGCGCGCCCCGGACGACGCCGGCTGCCGGGGCCGCGATTCTGTGCGTGTCCCTGTTGGTCGGTTGTGCGTATTTCAACGCGCTCTACAATGCGCGGCGCGCCTTCGAGGATGCCCAGGCCGCCCGCCTGCATGACCAGCCGCTCGAGGCTGCTTCGTCGTATCAGGAGGCCATCGACAAGGCCGCTCGCAGCTATCGGTCGGACGAATCCGGACGCTGGGCCGACGACGCCCTCTACATCATGGGCCGCGCCTACTTCCACAGCGGGGACTGGGCACGTTCGCGGGCGGCACTGGAGCGCCTGCTGGCGACTTCGAGCGACTCGAGCCTGCACGCGGGTGCCCGCGTGTACCTTGGCGGCGTGGCGCTGGCCACGGGACGGCGCGACCTCGGAATGCGCCTTCTCGACGAAGCCCTCGAAGAGGTGCCGGACGCGATGCTGCGCGCGGAGGCGCATCTCTGGCGGGCCCGGGCCGCATTCGACGCCGGACGGGCGCAGGAGGGATGGGCGGGCCTGGACCGGTCCGAGGCAGCCTCACGGGAACTGAGGGTCCCGGTTGCTCTGGAGCGCCTGGTGCGCGGGCTGGACAGCGACCACTTCGAGCACGCTCGGGCGGGTGCGACGACCGTGCTCGAGCAGGCGTCCGGAGAGGCCTGGGCTGATACCGTTCTCGCTGCTGCGGAGCGAGCCTCCATGCTCTGGGGGGCGGGATCCGCGGCCGCCATGCTGGCCGCGGCCGAACGCAGCGAGTGGGCGCCTGTGGCGCGTGGCCGGGTCCGCCTCGAGCGGGCACGCCTGCTCGCGCGTGCGGGCGATTCGGTCGCGGCCGGTGAAATGGCCGGGGAATTGGCCCGCGGTGACGACAGAACCGCGCGCGAGGCGCGCATCGCCCTCGCCCGCTGGCGGCTGAACTCCGTCGATCGTCTCGAGCAGCTCGAGGAAATCCGGGCGATCCTGCTCCCGGCCATCGCCCTCGCCGAAGCAGTGCGGCTGATCGACTACATGGAGTACGTTGGGCTGTTCGTCGAAAGAGCGGCGCTGGCGGCGGACCACCTCGCGCTCTTCGCCGGGGCCGAGCTGGCGCGCGACAGCCTCGGATCACCGCGCCTGGCCCTTCAGCTCTTTACCCTGTACGCCGACCGGGACCGCGGCTCGGCCTGGGAGGCCAAGGCGTTGATGGCGGCGCTCGAGCTGACCGGCGACGCGGAGGAGCGGCAACCGCTCGCCGCCCGCCTGAATCAGCTGGACGACAACATCTACGTCCGGGCGTCCGCCGGAGCGGAGGCGCGGCCGTCGGACTACGCCATGGTGGAGGGCCGCCTCGGCACTTCTCTGGCGATCCTGCATCAGCGCGTCGCCGTGGAGGCCGCCAACCGGGACGTCGCGGTGCGGGAAGCCGCGCGCACGCTCGACAGCATCCGGGCCGCCGAAGAACTGGTGCGGCGAATCGCCGCGGGGGACTCGCTGCTGCTCGACTCGCTGAGGCTGGACTCGCTCAGGCTCGACTCGCTGAGAGCGGACTCGCTTCGCAGAAACGCCCCGGGCGCGACCTCGACCGACGCATTCTTCGCCCCCGACACCGTCCCTCGGACCGACTCGATCCTCCCGGCCGACTCCGTCCTCCGCAGGGACACGATCCCCCGCAGGGATACGCTGGGAGCGGCGGAACCATCGCCCGGACCGGGGCGGCCCGCATCGGAGAGCGAAGCCGGTGCAGCTTGAACAGGAGCTGTTCGGGACGAGGTTCCAGAATCCGGTGTTGCTCGCGTCCGGCACCTGCGGCTTCGGCAGGGAGCTGGCGGGAGTCGTGGAACTCGACCGGCTGGGCGGACTGGTCACCAAGTCCGTGACCCTGGAACCGCGCGCCGGAAACCCGAGACCCAGGGTCAGCGAGGGCGCTGGCCTGATGGTCAACTCGATCGGACTCGCCAATCCCGGGGTGGAGCGGGTCAAGGCCGAGAAGCTGCCCTGGCTTGCGTCGCGGCTGCGGCGCGCGCAGGTCTTCGTCAGCGTGGCGGGACATGCGGTCGATGACTACTGCGAGATCGTCGAACATCTCGAACCGGAGGGCGGATTCCTGGGATTCGAACTGAATCTCTCATGTCCCAACGTCCCGCTGGGCGGCGTGCCGTTCGCGCTCGACACCGGGATGCTGGCCAAGGTGGTTGGCCGCGTGCGCGGGATCACCGCCCGGCCGCTCCTGGTAAAGCTGGCTCCCAATTCGCCCGATGTCGGCGCGGCCGCTGAAGCCGCGGTGGCTGCCGGCGGCGACGGAGTCACCCTGGTGAACACCATGCCCGGAATGGTGATCGATCCGGAGACGCGGCGCCCCCGGCTGGGGGCCGGCGGCGGTGGGCTCAGCGGCCCGGCCCTGCTCCCGGTCGGCGTACACGCCGTGTGGCAGGCGAGCCGTCGGGTCCGGGCCCCGCTGGTCGGCGTCGGAGGTGTCCGCGGGCACCGCGATTGCCTACAGTATCTGCTCGCCGGGGCGTCGCTGGTTCAGGTGGGCACCGCCACCTTCGCCGATCCGCGGAGCGCGGAGCGCGTCGTGCACGGACTGAGTGCCTACGGCCGCCGGAGGAACATCGGCGCGGTCGCGGAGCTGGTGGGCGCGGTCAGGTCGCCCGAGGGACCGGTTCCCTACGCGAGGCGGGAGGCGTGCGTGTTGTGAGCGGCATCATCCTTGCCTTGGACTATCCCTCGGCCGGCCGGGCGCTCGAACTGGTCGATCTGCTGGCGGGGCGAGTCAACTTCTACAAGGTCGGGCTGGAACTCTTCGCACGCGAAGGTCCCGCGGTCGTCCATCATCTCCGGAACCGCAAGAAACAGGTGTTCCTTGACCTCAAGCTGCACGACATTCCGCGCACCGTGGCGGGCGCCGTGGCCGCCGCCTCGGACATCGGGGCGCGCCTGGTGACCGTGCACACTGCGGGAGGAGCGCACATGATGGAGGCCGCGGCCGAGGCCGCGAAGGACGGGACCCGGCTTCTGGGGGTGACGATGCTCACCTCCCTGGGGACATCGTCGCTTCCGCGCCGAGCCGATGGCGCGCGCGTGACGCTCGAGGACCACGTCCTGCAACTCGCCGGCGGGGCGCGCGCGGCCGGTCTGGACGGCGTGGTGGCGTCGCCGCTGGAGGCTGCGGCCCTGAGGCGCCGCTTCGGGGACGGACTCCTCGTCGTCACTCCCGGGATCCGCCTCCCGCAGCAGTCTCTCCACGACCAGCGCCGCGTCGCGACGCCCCGCCGCGCCCGCGAGGCCGGAGCCGACTACCTTGTCATCGGGCGGGCAGTTACCGGCGCCCCGGATCCCCGTGCCGCTCTCGACGCCGTCGAGCGCGACCTGGCCCCGGCCCTCCGCGACGCATGATGAAGGCCGGTGGGTTGAAGCGGGCAAACCCTGCGGGCGTTCTGGCCCTGCTGGTCGCCGTGCTCGGTGCCTCCACCCCCGGATCGTCGCCGACCCCGGCGTCCCAGGCGTCCCTGGAAGGGGCCGCAACCAATCTCGCGCGCATGTGGGAGCGCGGGTCCATCGACGTCTT
>VYDD01000347.1:8284-15558 GCA_009843625.1 Gammaproteobacteria bacterium
TCTTCGTGCAGGTTCTGGTGGCCAGCGGCATTCGCCTGCGGGTGGGAGGCGAAGACCACGTTTCTCTTTCGAGACGGCAGGCGGTCGCCGTGCTGCGCGACTATCTGGCCGGGCACCGGACCGAGTCGACCCGACTCGAGCGGGTTGCCGAAGTCGGGGGATCTCCGCTTCAGGGCTACGCGGCACTCCGCTGGACGGTCGTCCACGAAGGGGCCTCCCAGTTGGTAGAACACAGTATCTACGTCGGCTTCGTGCGCGAGGACGAAGTCTGGCGCGTCTTCGAAGTCCGCGTGCTGCAGTGAGCGCCGGCAGTCCCGTGCGCGACCCTGCCGCGATCCCGTTCCTCTCACGCAACCCGGCATGAGCCTTCACCTCCACGACACGCTGACGCGCTCGCTGCGCCGCTTCACACCGCTCCGACCGGGGCGGGTGGGCATCTACGGCTGTGGTCCCACAGTGTACGGGCGCGCCCACATCGGCAATTTCCGCGCCTTTGTCGTCTACGATCTGCTCCATCGCTACCTGGAGTGGCTGGGCTACGAAGTCCGTTTCGTGGTGAACCTTACCGACGTCGACGACCGCATCGTCGAGCTCGCCGCCGAGACCGGGCAGTCGATCCGGGAGTTCGCCGCGCCGCATGTGCGGTCCTTCCTCGCCGACGCCGACACCCTCGGCATGCGGCCGTTCGACAGCCACCCCCGGGCCACGGAATACGTCCCCGAGATGACCGCCTTCGTGTCCCGGCTGGTGGAGCGGGGGCTCGCCTACGCCACATCGGACGGCTCGGTCTACTTCCGGATTTCGGGGTTTCCGGAATACGGCAGGCTCTCGCGCATCGATCCGGACGCCCTGCGTCCCGGCGAGCGCGTTGCCGACGACAAGTACGAGAAGGACGACATCCGCGACTTTGCGCTCTGGAAGGCGGCCAGGCCGGAGGACGAGTACGCGGACGCCGCCTGGGAGTCCCCGTGGGGCCGGGGCCGGCCGGGATGGCATCTCGAGTGCTCGGTCATGGCGCTGAGCGAGATCGGAGACACCGTGGACATTCACCTGGGCGGCGAAGACCTGGTGTTTCCTCATCACGAGGACGAGATCGCGCAGTCCGAGGGCGCGACCGGCGAGACGTTCGCTCGCCACTGGGTTCATGTGAAACATCTTCTGGTGGAGGGCCGGAAGATGTCCAAGTCGCTCGGCAACACCTACACCGTCCCGCAGTTGACCGAGAGATCCGAACCCGCGGCGATACGGCACCTGCTGCTGTCCGCCCAGTACCGCAGCGAGCTCAACTTTACCTTCGGGGGACTGGAGGCGTCGCGCCGGGCCGTGCAGCGCCTGCTCGATTTCCGCGACCGCCTCGCGCGCACACCGACCCGTCCCGCCGCTCCGCCTGCAGGAATCGAGGGACTCGCCGGGGAGGCCCTGGCGCGCTTCCGCGAGGCGATGGACGACGATCTCAACACCGCCGGCGCCCTGGCGGCGCTCTTCGTGTTCGTCAAGGAGGCCAACACCGCCCTGGACGGGGCAGCGGGTGCGATCAGCGAGGGCGACCGGGAATCGGCGGAAGCGGCTCTCGCCTCCATGGACGAGGTGCTCGGGGTGCTCGAGCTGGCGCTGGCCGGGCGCGAGGTCGACGAGCCCGAGCGGGAGCGCATCGAGGTCCTTGTCGCGAAGCGCGACCTGGCCCGGTCTCGCCGCGACTTCGCGCAGGCGGACGCCATCCGCGACCAGCTGGCCGGTGAAGGAATCGTGCTCGAGGACTCGCCTGACGGAACCCGCTGGAAGCACGCGAGGTCAAGAGCCGGGTCCACGGCGGCCCGCTGACCGTTGACTTCCGGGGCGAAGCCGGGTAGCAGTAGTCGCGCGCTGGCGTAGCTCAACAGGTAGAGCAGCTGATTTGTAATCAGCAGGTTGGGGGTTCGAGTCCCTTCGCCAGCTTGCCGGCGGACGACCCGGAGCGGCCCCGGTTCGTGCGGGTCGGACGGGTCCCCCGGCAGTGACACCCCCCTGCCGCCGAATCGTCCGGGCTACCCTTTACCTCTCGTGGACGAGGAGTTACCTTTCGAGGCTTGATCGTAAAGGCCCGCCTCAGGTGCCCGAGGGCATCCTTGCTCCGCAGCCGGAGGCGCGGAGGGGCGCTCCGAACACAGGAGTTTCGAGAGAAATGCTCGGTGGGGTACCGAAGCGGTCAAACGGGGCAGACTGTAAATCTGCTGGCAATGCCTTCGGAGGTTCGAATCCTCCCCCCACCACTGGGCGTATCGCCCTTCCAACTTGTGAAACGAGAATTCCAGCGGGAGTAGCTCAGTTGGCTAGAGCATCAGCCTTCCAAGCTGAGGGTCGCGGGTTCGAGTCCCGTCTCCCGCTCTTAATCCCGAAGCAGAAGGGAGCAGCGCTCTGGTAGCTCAGGGGTAGAGCGCTTCCTTGGTAAGGAAGAGGTCCCGGGTTCAAATCCCGGCCAGAGCTTGCCCGGGCCTCCGGGGCCCTGAAACCACGATTCACCTGAACCGAACGGAGTGAGGTAGCGGAGAAATGGCAAAGGAGAAGTTCGACCGGACCAAGCCGCACGTGAACGTCGGCACCATCGGGCATGTTGACCACGGGAAGACGACGCTCACCGCAGCGATCACCTTCACCCAGGCCAGGAAGTTCGGTGGCGACGCGGTCGCTTTTGACGAGATCGACAAGGCTCCGGAGGAGCGCGAGCGCGGCATCACGATCGCCACGGCGCACGTGGAGTACGAGACGGAAAACCGTCACTACGCCCACGTGGACTGCCCGGGCCACGCCGACTACGTGAAGAACATGATCACCGGGGCCGCCCAGATGGACGGCGCGATTCTGGTCGTGTCCGCCGCGGACGGCCCCATGCCGCAGACGCGAGAGCACATCCTGCTGGCCCGTCAGGTCAACGTGCCCTACATCGTCGTCTTCCTCAACAAGGTCGACATGGTCGACGACGAGGAGCTGCTCGAGCTGGTGGAGCTGGAGGTGCGCGAGCTGCTCTCCGAGTACGATTTCCCCGGCGACGACATCCCCGTGGTGATGGGGAGCGCGCTCAAGGCCATGGAGGCGATGGGAGAGGGCTCCGACGTCGACTGCATCCAGGAGCTCATGGACGCGATCGACTCCTACATTCCGCTGCCCGAGAGGGACATCGACAGGCCGTTCCTGATGCCGGTCGAGGACGTGTTCAGCATCACCGGGCGGGGCACGGTGGCCACCGGCCGCATCGAGAGCGGCGTGGTGAAGGTCGGCGACCAGGCGGAAATCGTCGGCATGGACAGGGACCGCAAGACGGTGGTGACCGGTGTCGAGATGTTCCGCAAGCTGCTCGACCAGGGCCAGGCGGGAGACAACGCCGGCCTCCTGCTCCGTGGTGTCGGCAAGACCGAGATCCAGCGCGGCCAGGTGCTCGCGCAGCCGGGATCCATCACCCCGCACACCCATTTCAAGGCCGAGGTGTACGTCCTGACCAAGGGTGAGGGCGGCAGGCACACCCCGTTCTTCAACGGCTACCGGCCCCAGTTCTACTTCCGCACCACGGACGTCACGGGCGCAACCAGGCTTCCCGACGGGGTCGAGATGGTCATGCCGGGCGACAACGTGCAGATGGAGGTCGAACTCATCACGCCCATCGCCATGGACAGGGAACTTCGCTTCGCCATCCGCGAGGGTGGACGCACCGTCGGCGCCGGCGTGGTCACCGAGGTGATCGCGTAGTCCCATGGCCAGAGACCGCGTGATCCTCGCGTGCGAGGAGTGCAAGGACCGCAACTACACGACGAAGAAGAACAAGCGCCTGCACCCCGGACGGGTGCGCTTCCGCAAGTACTGCCCGCGTTGCCGCGCGCACAAGGCGCACAAGGAAACCAAGTAGCGAATCTCCGAGAAGCAGGATGCCCAACATAATCGAGACTTCGGCGGGGTTCGCGCGCGAGTCGTGGACGGAGCTGCAGCGAGTGACCTGGCCCGACTCGGGTCAGCTGCGCAACGCGACGTGGGTGGTGATCCTCTTCGTGATCGCGATCTCGCTCGTCATCTTCGCCATGGACGGCGTCGTGCGCTTCGTCGTGAACTTCATCATGGGCATCTTCGGAGCGTGAGGACTCAATGAGCGAGTCCAGGTGGTACGTGGTCCAGAGCTACTCGGGGCACGAGAAGAAGGTGAAGCGGTTCATCGACCGCAAGATCGAGGAAGGACACAACCCCGAGATCCTGGAAACCCTGGTGCCGACCCAGGAAGTCATGGAGATCCGCAACGGGAAGCGGGTCCAGGTCGAACGCCGCCTCTATCCCGGATATGTCCTGGTGCACATCGAGGTCGGCGAAGATCTGACGCTGGAATCCCGGACCATGCACGCCATCAACGACATCAAGGGCGTCATCAAGTTCGTGGGGGGAGGCAGGAAGCCCCAACCCCTGAGCGAGGAGGAGGTGCGCAAGCTCCTCGGCATCGAGACCGAGGAGGAAAAGGAGGCTCGAGCGGAAGTCCCGTTCCACATCGGCCAGGCCGTGGAGGTGACCCAGGGCCCGTTCACGGATTTTTCGGGCACGGTCCAGTCCGTGGATGCCGACAAGGGAAAGGTGAAGGTGGAAGTCTCCCTCTTCGGGCGTCCGACTTCGGTGGAACTCGATTTCGCTCAGCTCAAGGGATACTGAACGGCGGATTCGGGGCCGGAGAGGGAACTCCGGCTTCCGAACGCGTCCGAACGGCTGTCGGGCGCGGGCCGGTATATCGACCAGGTAACGTAAATGGCGAAGAAGGTCATCGGATTCATCAAGCTGCACGTTCCCGGAGGGCAGGCCAATCCGGCACCTCCGGTCGGTCCCGCGCTGGGCCAGCACGGCGTGAACATCATGGAGTTCTGCAAACAGTTCAACGCCAGAACCCAGCAGCAGCAGGGAACGACCATTCCGGTCGAAATCACCGTCTTCGCCGACCGGTCGTTCGGCTTCATCACAAAGACGCCGCCGGCATCGGTCCTGCTCAGGAAGGCGGCCGGACTGGAAAAGGGATCCGGCGAACCGAACCGCACCAAGGTCGCCCGGGTGACCGTCGACCAGCTGAAGGAGATCGCGGAAACCAAGATGCCCGACCTGAACGCAGGCGACGTGGATTCGGCCGTGCAAATGATCGCCGGGACCGCGCGCTCGATGGGCATCGAGGTAGACTGGTAGACCCGACGAACCACTCCATGCGAGCCGCCAGGGGTGGGAGGGTGTCACAAGCCGGCTCGATTCCATAATGCCAAGACGCGGAAAGAAAATCCGGGCCGCCAGGGCCCGGATCCCGGTGGGAGCCACGCATACCGTGGCGGAGGGCGTGACCCTCGTGAAGACCCTCTCGTTCGCGAAGTTCGACGAATCCATCGAGGTCGCGACCAAGCTGGGCGTCGACCCTCGCCGCGCCGACCAGATCGTGCGCGGGACGGTCGTGCTTCCCCACGGAACCGGCAAGCAGATGCGCGTGCTCGCAATCGCGCAGGGAGAGAAGGCGCAGGAGGCTCGGGACGCGGGAGCCGACTATGTCGGAACCGAGTATCTGGAGCGCATCAAGCAGGGATGGCTCGAGTTCGATGCGGTGGTCGCCACACCCAACATGATGGGCCAGGTGGGTCCGCTGGGTCGCATCCTGGGTCCCCGCGGGCTCATGCCGAATCCGAAGGCGGGCACGGTGACGTTCGATGTCGGGGGCGCCGTCTCGGAAATCAAGGCCGGGAAAATCGAGTACCGCGTGGACCGCACCGGCAACCTGCACGCCCCCATCGGACGAGTTTCGTTCGAGGACAGCAAGCTCTCCGACAACCTGGGCGCCTTCATGGACTCGGTGTTGCGCGCGCGTCCCGCCGCTGCGAAGGGCGCATACGTACGGAGCGTGACGCTCTCCAGCACCATGGGGCCGGGCGTGCCGCTCGACCCCAACCAGTTCGGACGGAGCTGACCGATGGACAAAGCCCGCAAACAGGCCTTTACCGAGGATTTCAGGAACGAGGCGGAGAGCGCCGGCGCACTCTACCTGACCGACTTCACGGGGCTCGACGTCAAGTTGATGACGGTGCTCCGCCGCCGGATCCGCGAAAGCGGGGGTCGTTACCGGGTCGTCAAGAACCGGCTCGCCAAGCGGGCGTTCGACGACCTCGACCTTGGCGGGCTGGAACCCCACCTCTCCGGGCCGACCGGCATCGTGTTCGGCAAGACCGATGCCGTGGAACCGGCGAAGGTGCTGGTCGATTTTGCGAAGGAGAACGCCGAGCGCCCCGCGTTCAAGGTGGGTGTGGTCGAAGGCAGGATCATCGGCGAGGAACAATTCCGCAAAGTGGCGGCACTCCCGGCGCGCGACGTGCTGATGGCGCAGCTGGCGGGCGCGCTCGAGGGTCCCATGGCGGCCTTCGTGGGCGCGCTCGAGGGCAAACTGCAGGAATTCGCCGGCCTTCTGGACGCACTGAGGGAGAAAATACAGGAAGACTGAGTCCGCGATGGCCGCGCTTGGCCGACGACAGCCGAAATGCGGGCGCGGACACGTGACGAGTCGAGTCACCAACTCCCGGCGGAGGCCGGGACCAATCAGGAGAAAGCAGCGAGATGGCGATCAATCAGCAGGAACTCCTCGATAGCATCGGCAACATGACGGTTCTCGAGCTCTCCGAGTTCGTGGACGCGTTCAAGGAGAAGTTCAACGTCACGGCCGCAGTGGCGGTCGGGCCGGCGGCCGCAGGTCCGGCGGAAGCCGAGGCCGAGGTCGAGGAACAGACCGAGTTCGACGTCGTTCTCGACAGCTTCGGCGCCAAGAAGATCCAGGTCATCAAGGTGGTTCGCGAAGTGACCAGTCTGGGGCTCAAGGAAGCCAAGGCGCTCGTCGACGGGGTTCCCAACGCGGTGAAGGAAGCCGTTTCCAGGGACGAGGCGGAGCAGGTCAAGGCAAAGCTGGAGCAGGTGGGCGCGACGGTCACCGTCAAGTAGGTGCGGTCCCGCTCAAGCCTCCGGGCAGACGGGGTACGGTCGCGGCACGCCGTTCCTGGCGCCGCGCCGCCTGCCCTTCCCTCCGCGCGCGTATCGGCCGTCCCTCCGCGGGGACGCCCGGACGTCGTGAGGTGTTTTCCGTTCGACTTGCCGTGCCCGCCCTCCGGACAGGGTGCGGCCCAAAGGGGGAGTCCAGTTGGATAGTCGCGACGCCGCTCGACCCATCGTCAGTTTCGACAAGCTGGATTCGGTCATGCCGATGCCGAATCTGCTGGATGTGCAGCTCAAGTCCTTCGGCAAGCTGGTGTACGGCG
>VYDD01000347.1:15568-17968 GCA_009843625.1 Gammaproteobacteria bacterium
ACGGCGACGCGGTCGCCGAGGATCCCTGGGATTTCTCGCGCGACCGCGTCTTTCAGGAGATTTTTCCGATCTCCGATGTGAACGAAAACTTCAGCTTCGAGTATGTCTCGTCCAAGCTGGGTGCGCCCCGCTATTCGCAGGAGGAGTGCATCGAGCGGGACATGACCTACGCGGCGCCCCTGAAGGCAACGCTTCGCTTCATTGTCTGGGAGGATCTGGACGACGGGGAGCGGCGCGCGCGCGACATCATCGAGAAAGAGGTATATCTGGGGGATCTGCCGCTCCTCACCGATCTGGGCACCTTCATCGTCAACGGCGCCGAGCGCGTCGTGGTGAGCCAGCTGCATCGCTCTCCCGGCGTTGTCTTCGAGGAGAGCATCCATCCCAACGGGACCAAGCTGCACAGCGCCCGCATCATTCCCTTCCGCGGCTCCTGGGTGGAGTTCACGGTCGACATCAACAACGTCTGCTACGTCCACATCGACAAGAAGAAGTTCCCGGCCACGGCGTTGCTGCGCGCCCTGGGCTTCGGCACCGACGAGCAGATCTACGGCCTCTTCTTCCGGAAGAAGGACGCCTCGATCGGCGACCTGGGCGATGCGCTCCAGACGCTGAGCGGGGCGGTGCTGGCGGACGATGTGGTGGACACCGGCACCGGCGAAGTGATTCTCGAAGCCAGCAGCGAACTCGAGGAAGCGGACATCGAGACGCTGGCGCGCGTGGGCATCGACCGGGTCGTGGTCTACGCCGCCGAGCCCGAGGCGGCGGGTGCCGCAGCCGGCGCAGGGCCGATCAGGGCGGACAGCCCCATCGTGAAGCGCACGCTGGCCAAGGATCCCACCGAGTCGGAGGAGACCGCGCTCTTCCAGATCTATTCGCTCCTGCGCCCCGGAGAGGCGCCCAACGTCGATACGGCGCGCGCCGCGCTGGAGAGCGTGTTCTTCAATCCCAGGCGCTACGACCTGGGCCGTGTGGGACGCTACAAGATCAACCAGCGTCTGGAGCTCGAGACTCCCGCCGCCACGACCGTGCTGACGCGCGACGACTTCGTCGAGATCCTGCGTTACCTCGTCGAACTGAGCGAAGGGCACGGACACACCGACGACATCGATCATCTCGGCAACCGCCGGGTGCGCACCGTCGGCGAGCTGATCGCCAATCAGCTGTCGGTCGGCCTGTCGCGCATGGCCCGCCTGGTCAAGGAGCGGATGTCGATCAACACCGATCCGGGCAAGATCAACATCGACGATCTGGTGAACGCCAGAACGGTGTCGGCCGTCATCCAGGCCTTCTTTGGTTCGTCGCAGCTGTCCCAGTTCATGGACCAGACCAACCCGCTGGCCGAAATGACGCACAAGCGGCGTCTGTCGGCACTCGGTCCCGGGGGCCTCACGCGCGAGCGGGCCGGGTTCGAGGTGCGCGACGTGCACTACTCGCACTACGGCCGCATGTGCCCGATCGAGACCCCGGAAGGTCCCAACATCGGCCTCATCACCTCGCTCACCACCTATGCGCGCGTCAACGGGCTGGGCTTTGTGGAGACGCCCTATCGCAAGGTGGTGGACGGGCGCGCCACCGGAGAGATCGAGTGGCTCTCGGCCAATGAGGAGGAGCGCGCGCGCATCGCGCAGGCCAACGCGCCGCTGAATCCGGACGGCACGTTCTGCAATCCGCTGGTGCTGTGCCGGGAGCGCGGTGACTTTCCGCTCCTGGCGCCCGGCGACATCGACTACATGGACGTCGCCCCGGCACAGCTGGTGTCGGTCGCGGCGGCTCTTATTCCCTTCCTCGAGCACGACGACGCCAACCGCGCGCTGATGGGCTCCAACATGCAGCGCCAGGCGGTTCCGCTGCTCTACACGGACGCTCCCCTGGTGGGAACCGGACTTGAGCGCAAGCTGGCGCGCGACTCGGGTGCCGTCGTCACCGCGACGCGCGGCGGCAGAATCGTCAGCGTCACGGCCGACAAGATCGTCATCGACACGGGTGCCGTGAAGGTGAAGGAGGCCGACCAGCCTCTCATGCGCCTGTCCCAGTTCGACACCTACGTGCTCAAGAAGTACTGGCGCACCAATCAGGACACGGCCATCAACCAGCGGCCGCTGGTAGAGCGCGGCCAGATCGTGGAGGAGGGCGAGATCATCGCCGACGGACCCTCCACCAGCTACGGCGAACTGGCGCTGGGCCGCAACGTCCTGGTCGCCTTCATGCCCTGGTACGGGCACAACTTCGAAGACGCGATCGTCCTCAGCGAGAAGCTGGTCAAGGAAGACGTCTTCACATCGATCCACATCCAGGAGCTCGAACTCCACGTCCGCGACACCAAGCGCGGAGCGGAGGAGATCACCCGGGAGATTCCCAACGTCGCCGACGAGAACCTCACCAACCTGGACGAGCGCG
>VYDD01000347.1:17978-20223 GCA_009843625.1 Gammaproteobacteria bacterium
GGGCCCAGGTCAAGAGCGGGGACATCCTGGTCGGGAAGATCACGCCCAAGGGCGAGACCGAGCTCTCACCGGAGGAGAAGCTGCTGACCGCGATCTTCGGCGAGAAGGCCAAGGATGTGAAGGATTCTTCACTTCGGCTCTCGCCGGGGATGTCGGGGACCGTGATCGACGTGAAGATCTTCTCGCGCCGGATCGACGGACCGCTTCTGGACAAGGAGCAGGGCCAGCGGATCGGAGAACTCCGCCAGACCGAGCGCGAGGATATCGCCCGCATCACCGAGGTGCGCGACGACGAACTCAGGGCGCTCCTGCACCTTCAGACGATTTCGCTCTGCCTCAGGCGCGGGGTGATCGAACCCCTTCTCGAGGAGGGACGCAAGGTTACCAAGGCGGTGCTGGCGGACCTGAATCTGGCGGAGGTCGAGCTCGACAGCCTCAAGGTGCGCAACAAGTCGATCAACGAGCGCATCCGCTCCGTGGTGGACGAATCCCGCCGCCGCATCGACAGGGTGCACAGCGACACCGAGGAGCATATCGACAAGGTCTTCCAGCCGGACGAGTTGCCGCCGGGTGTGGTCCAGCTGGTCAAGGTCTACATTGCCGAAAAGCGCAAGATCGCGGTGGGCGACAAGATGGCCGGGCGTCACGGCAACAAGGGCATCATCGCCCGCATCGTGCCCGAGGAGGAGATGCCCTTCCTGCCCGATGGAACCCGGGTGGAGATCGTGCTCAATCCCCTGGGCGTTCCGTCCCGCATGAATGTGGGCCAGATCCTCGAGACCCACCTGGGATGGGCCGCATGGGTGCTGGGGTTCGGCGCCAAGACTCCCGTGTTCCAGGGTGCGAGCGAAGATGAGGTCGGGCTGCTCCTCAAGATGGCGGGAGTCAGGTGGGGAGCCCAGGCACTGGGAATCAGTGCCGAGCCCCCCGCCACGACGGCTACCAATATCGAGCAGCTCACGGGCGCCTCTCGCACCCTTCCCGCGCAGGTGGGTGCGGCGGGCAACGGTGATCAGAGCTCGACCGGGCTCGGCCGTTCCTTGGACGACTACGCGCGGGTCGACCTGCCGGAAGGGGCGCAGGCCTACTTCGACCGGTTGAGGGATTTCCTGGTGGAAGCCGCCGAAGAGCACGCCGGCCGGCTCGCGGTACCGATGGCAAAGGCCTTCCCGGCGATCCACCGGCTCGCCCGGTCCGAATCGCCGGCTTCAGGCGGCATCGACGCGGGGGTGGTGGAGTTCATGGACGCGGCGGGCCTTCGACCTGACGGCAAGGCGGTGGTCCGCGACGGCCGCAGCGGCCGGCCCTTCGACTTCCCGGTCACCGTCGGCATGGTCTACATGCTCAAGCTGTCGCATCTGGTGGATGACAAGATCCACGCGCGCAGCATCGGACCCTACTCGCTGGTCACGCAGCAGCCGCTGGCCGGCAAGGCCCAGTTCGGAGGCCAGCGGTTCGGGGAGATGGAGGTGTGGGCGCTGGAGGCCTACGGCGCCGCCCATACCCTGCAGGAGATACTGACCGTCAAATCGGACGACGTCATGGGCCGGTCGCGCGTATACGAGGCGATCGTCAAGGGAGAAAACCTCCCCGAGCCCGGCATCCCGGAGAGCTTCAACGTGCTGGTACAGGAGCTGAAGGCGCTGGGCCTCTCGGTAACGCTCGATCAGGACGACTGAGATCTTGAGCATCGCACTGACACCCGCAACCCACGGGGTGCACGCCATATGATCGATTTTCCGAGGTTCCGCGAGACGAGCGGTACGACCGATTTCGACTTCATCCAGCTCAAGGTCGCCTCACCGCAGGAAATCCGCGGCTGGTCGTACGGAGAGGTGACCAAGCCCGAGACGATCAACTACCGGTCCTTCAAGCCGGAGCGGGACGGGCTCTTCTGCGAGCGCATCTTCGGCCCGGTAAAGGACTGGGAGTGTTCCTGCGGCAGGTTCAAGCGCATTCGCTTCCGCGGGCACGTTTGCGACCGCTGCGGCGTCGAGGTGACGCTCTCCAAGGTCCGTCGCGAACGGATGGGACACATCGAGCTCGCCGTGCCGGTGTGCCACATCTGGTTCTTCAAGACGCTGCCCAGCCAGCTGGGCTACCTGGTCGACATGACGCTGCGCAACCTGGAGAAGCTGATCTACTACGCTTCCTACGTGGTGACCAATCCCGGCGGCCAGGACGTCGAGTTCCTGGAGCTGCTGGACGAGGACGAATACTACGATCTGCGCGTCAAGGCCCGTGA
>VYDD01000159.1 GCA_009843625.1 Gammaproteobacteria bacterium
CCCGCTGACAGCCGCGACGGCCCGTAGGAACGCGACATACTCGTCTCGCTCGCGATGTTGGCAACCCCCAATTTCGGGGGCGCGCGACATGCCTCGACCTTCCCCTTTTCGTGACAAGCATGGGCTGGTGAAACCGGCGACGCGCGTGGTACTCTCGCAGCCGCCGCGCACGCCCGATCTGCCGGGCGATCCAAGTCGAGAAGAGGAGACGGATGCGTTACAAGCTGCTGGGAAGGAGCGGACTCCGCGTGTCGGAGGTCTGCCTGGGCACCATGATGATGTCGACGGAGTCGCCCAGCTCCGCCGGACCCGAGGAGAGTCGCCGGATCCTGGAAGCGTTCGCGGACAGGGGCGGCAACTACTTCGACACGGCCAACGAGGTCTACAGCGGGGGACTCAGCGAGCGGATTCTGGGGGAATTCGTCGCTTCCGAGCGCCAGCGCTACGTCGTGACGACGAAGTACACCAACACCCTGCACAGCAGCTTCGACCCGAGCATCCGCGACCATCCCAACGCCGGGGGCAACCACAAGAAGAGCATGGTGCAGTCGGTCGAGGGGAGCCTGAAGCGCCTCGGCGTGGACTACATCGACCTCCTCTGGATTCACTTCTGGGACTACAGCACCGACATCGCCGACGTGATGCGCAACGTGAACGACCTGGTGCGGCAGGGGAAGGTCCTGCACTTCGGCCTGTGCAACACGCCGGCCTGGGTGGTGGCGCGCGGCCAGACCGTGGCCGACCAGAGAGGCTGGGAGCCGATCTCGGCCCTACAGTACCAGTACAACCTGGTCTCGAGGGATCTGGAATTCGAGATCATCCCCTGTGCCCGCGCGCTCGGCATCAGCGTGAACGCGTACTCGCCGCTGGCCGGCGGCTTCCTGACCGGCAAGTACACGCGCGGCGACAGCACCGAGAGCCGACGCTTCGACAGCGAGTTCTTCAAGCAATGGGCCTTCCAGTTCGACGAAAAGGCGTACGACACCGCCCGCAAGGTGGATGAGATCGCCGACCGCCTCGGAACGAGTTCGGCCGCGGTGGCCCTGGCGTGGGTACGCGACCGCGGCGTGATCCCGATGATCGGGGCCCGGAAAGTCTCCCAGATCGAGGACAGCCTGCAGTACCTGTCACTCTCCCTGCCTGCCGAGGACATGCAGGCGCTGAACGACGCGAGCGCCCCCGTCCTGCCCTGGACGTACCACCTCCTCCACGGCGACGACAGCCGGATCCGCCAACTCGCCGCCGGCGGCATGCTGGATGCGATCGACAACGAGCACTTCCCCGCCTGACCGGTGCCTGATGGATGGACCGGGCGAACGCAGCTACATCGACCGAGTGATCGAGAGCGAGTACGAGCACGGCGATCGCCGAGGATGCACCGCCCAGCGACGCCGATATACTCTTCGCTTCCAAGAAGTTGGCAACCCCCGGTGGTTTTCTTGGGGGGGTGCGCAACACGGCTACACCTGGGACCTTCCTTCCCGGACGGGCGCGCGGCACGGAGTCGTCCATCAAGCACCGGGAAGGACTCGTGAGGTATCGATGAGTAACACCGAGATGTCGAGACCGCTGCTGGCGCACCTCGCTTGGCGGTTTCATCCGGGCACGGAGGAAGTCGCCGTGGCAGCGTTGGCGTACATCCTGAACCGCTATCCCGCCTCCCGAGAAGGACTGAACGAACTGCTGGGGCACGTGGTGCCGGACCTCCGGCTTTCCGATGGGCCCTTCCAGACAGAGGCCTCGGCGCCCGACGGTACGAGACCCGACGTGATGCAGACGGGAGTTGACGGCAAGGGGCTGGCGGAGTGGATGCCGGGCGTCAAGGGAACACCGTAGTTGTGAACGTAGCGCCCGGTAGATCCCGTTCGTCCTCCGAGCCTTCGCCGTTGTACGCTTCGCGTTGCCTCCCCTAAGCCGGGCAGCCGGTCGACACCCTGCTCGACGCAGTATCGTGCAGCGTGAGCAGTGCCGAGAGCCGCCGCCTGAGAATCAGCGCTCCGCTCAGTCGTCCGCTCTGGTAACGCGCATCCGTAGTTAGATCTGCGGTTGCTCTTCTGGAATGCCACCGTGCCACGTAGCGCCCTGAGTCTTGGCCGAACGCCCGCGCCAGTTGCCTTGCCCTTGCGCTTCCGGAATCACGCGTTAAGCTACCGGCCTCGAACCTCTCAAAGGAGCGGTCACTATCCTTCAGCCCCCCCCACCCTTCCTCGTCGAGCGAGTTCACGAACTAGATCTATCACCTGGCCTGACCGGTCTCTGCGTCGGCTATGAGCTCGGTTCTTGGCGCAGGGACCAGTTTGCGGAACACGTACTTGAGTGGATTCCCGAGTTTGCCCTCAGTTGGTCTGAAGCCGATGGTCTCCACGCTGGCAACGCGACGCAGCTAATTCGCCGCGCCGCGCAACGAGTCTATTCTACAGACACGTATGCGAAGCGCGGTGAGTTTGGAGAGCTGTTTCTTCATATTGCGATTCGACAGGTGTTCCAAACCATACCGGCCGTGTCGAAGATCTATTTCAAAGATACGCCGAACGATGTCGTTAAGGGATTCGACTGCGTTCACGTTGTAGTCCACGATGCATAG
>VYDD01000429.1 GCA_009843625.1 Gammaproteobacteria bacterium
GGGGCGCCTACCGGGGCGTGCGCGACGGCCGGGAGGGGGGGTGGTGGCGGGGTCCCGGCCTGTCCCTGGCGGTGGACGGACCCGGAGCCTACCGGGTCGAGCTTTACAGGTATTCGGTCCGCGTGGGCCGGCTGGTGTGGAACCTGCGCCCCTGGATCTTCGCCAATCCCGTGCTTGTGCGGCCATCGTCCGGGGGCGGCTGACCGCGACCAGTCGATGCGCCCGCGTTTGCCGGTCCCCGCAGCCCCCGCTCGCCCCGCGGAGAGCACGTGGCCGCCATGCTCCGGCGCCGCCCGTCACGGCCTCTCCGGACATGGCCGAAAACGCTGAAAAATGCTAGATTACAACGTCTTGAAGGCCGTCACCTGCGGTAGTCCGCCGCGCCCCGCATTACCCCCTCCGAAAGGCACCGTATGACCGAGGAAAACGCGACGAACAACACCGAGTACACGGCCAGACAAATCCAGGTATTGAAAGGGCTGTCGGCCGTTCGCAAGCGGCCCGGCATGTACATCGGATCGACTTCGGCGCGGGGCCTTCACCATCTCGTCTACGAAGTCGTGGACAACTCCATCGACGAAGCGATGGCGGGGTTCTGCACGCGCGTCGATGTCCGCATCCATGCCGACAATTCGGTGACCGTCATCGACGACGGGCGAGGCATCCCGGTCGATATCCACCCGGTTGAGGGCGTGCCCGGTGTCGAACTGGCCATGACCACGCTTCACGCGGGCGGAAAGTTCGACAAAGCCAGCTACAAGGTCTCGGGCGGACTCCACGGGGTCGGCGTCAGCGTCGTCAACGCCCTCTCCGAGCGCCTCGACGTGGAAGTCGATCGGGACGGCAAGCGTTATCGCCAGAGCTTCGCCCGCGGAGAGAAGCTCACCGAGCTCGAGGTCGTAGGCCCGGCAGAGGGCAGCGGAACGCGCGTCACCTTCAAGCCCGATCCCGGGATCCTGACCGAGCTCCGCTTCAACTTCGACACCCTGTCGGGGCGCCTGCGCGAGATGGCCTTCCTCAACCGCGGGCTGCGCATCAGCCTGCGCGACGAACGCGGATCGGGGGATGGGGCGCCGGATCCCGGACAGTACGAGGAGGAGATCTACCAGTACGAAGGCGGCCTGGTCGAGTACGTGGCCTACCTGCGCGGATCGCGCCAGCCGGTGCACCCGGAGGTCTGCTCGTTCGAGGTGAGCCGCGAGGAGGCCGAGATCGAGCTGGCCCTCCAGTACGACTCCGGGTTCTCGGAGAACACCCACACCTTCGTGAACAACATCAACACGCACGAAGGCGGCACCCACCTCACCGGCCTCAAGGCCGCGCTCACCCGCACCATCAACGACTACGCGCGCCGCAACAAGCTCTTCAAGAAAGCCGACGAGAGCCTGTCCGGCGACGATGTGCGCGAAGGGCTCACCTGCGTCCTCAGCGTCAAGGTGCGCGAGCCCCAGTTCGAGGGCCAGACCAAGACCAAGCTCGGCAACTCCGAGGTGCGCGGCGCCGTCGAGATGACCGTCAACGAGCACCTGCAGATCTTTCTGGAGGAGCATCCCAGGGCCGCCAAGGCCATCATCCAGAAGTCGCTGCAGGCGGCGCGCGCCCGCGAGGCCGCCCGCAAGGCCCGCGACCTGGCGCGCAAGAAGAACGCGCTCGAGGGGGGCATCCTCCCCGGCAAGCTCGCCGACTGCTCGCTCTCGGATCCCGCGATGACCGAACTCTACCTCGTGGAGGGCGACTCCGCGGGCGGGTCCGCCAAGCAGGGCAGGGACCGCCAGTACCAGGCCATCCTGCCGCTCAAGGGCAAGATCCTGAACGTGCAGCGGGCGCGCATCGACAAGATCCTTTCCAACGACGAAATCCGCGCCATCATCACCGCCATCGGCGCCGGAATCCATGAGGATTTCAATATCGACAAGGCGCGCTATCACAAGATCATCATCATGACCGACGCGGACGTAGACGGGGCGCACATCCGCACCCTGCTGCTGACCTTCTTCTTCCGCCAGATGAAGGGGCTGATCGACAAGGGCTACGTCTACATCGCCCAGCCGCCGCTCTACCGGGTCGCCAAGGGCAAGCGCGAGTTCTACGCCTACTCCGAGGAGCAGCGCGAGGAGTACATCCAGCGATTCTCGAACGGCAAGGACGCGGCCAAGGGCGTCGGAATCCAGCGCTACAAGGGGCTGGGCGAGATGAACCCCGAGCAGTTGTGGCGCACCACCATGGATCCCGAGGCGCGCACCATCCTGCGCGTGGACATCGAGGACGCCACCATCGCCTCCAACCTTTTCGATCGCCTCATGGGCGACGACGTCCAGCCCCGCCGCGAGTTCATCGAGAGGAACGCCAGGTACGTCAAGAACCTGGACGTGTAGCGCCGTCCGCGGTTATCCGCGGCTCCCCGCCACGCCCGCGCCCAGCTACCCGTCGCCCAGCAACGCCAGCAGATCGTCCCGCCGGGGTATCGTCTGGGATCCCTCGAGAAACGGCGTCACATCGGCGGTCAGACGTTCCCAGGGCAGCTCCTCCAAACGCCCTGTAACGCTGGCCCTCCAGGCATCCTCGGTCATCGAGACATCCCCTTCGTCACTCTGCCGCAGGGCGTGGTTGAGCAGCTCCAGGTTGGGCGCCGGCCAATCAGGGTCGCTCAGGTACCAGCCCAGGTCGTACACGTCCCGCCCCTTCGCAAAGGGACGTCGTAGAACTGCGTGCAGCTTCCCGGCCAGCAGCGACGCGCGATCGTGGTGCCACAGGCGAAGCGTTACGTGTCGGCGCACCAGCCGCGTCGCCGTGCCCGCTCCGTCCGGTGGGTTGGAATCCACGTCGATCTTGATCGCCAGGGCTTCTTCGCGGTGCGCGGAGAGGCCGTTTTCGAAGAGAATCCCGGGGAACCGGAGCCAGGCCGCATGAACGGCGGTTCTGGCTCGAAGCGTGCTCCGCACCGTGTACCCTTCGCGGCTGAGTTGTCGGCCGATCGACACGAGCCAGCCGCGAAGGTCGTACCGCTCCCGGTCCCCTTCCAAGGCGAAATCGAGGTCTTCGGAATAGCGCGGAAGGCCGTAGAGAAAGCGCAGCGCGGTGCCTCCCTGGAAGGCCAGGGAGTTGAAGGCTCCCGCCCGCTGAAGTCCTTCGAGCACCCGGGCCTGAAGGTACTCCCGGAGCACATTGCGCCCGTGCAGCGGGTCCGCGTCGCGCACCAGGCGGCGGAGGTGGTCCTTCATACTGCTTCGAACACGAGTTCGGAGTCGTCTTCCAGGGACCGCACGTAGCGAGCTGCGCGCATCAGCTTCGGGCTTCGGGTGGCCGCCGCCATGCCTTCGAGGGATTCTCCGCACAGGGCGTCGAGGTTGAGCCGCAGTCCGTCGATCCAGGCCCGGTCGTCGCCCCCCGGCTGCAGGTAGGCCAGATCGAGGAACGCCTTCTCGGGAGTCGCGACGAACGCTTCCTGTTCGCCGCCGAGTCCGAGCAGGCGATATCCGTGACGCATCGCGGGTTTCAGGTGGCGGAAGGAATAGCGCCCGAGCGCCGTCGTCCGCACCTGTGTCCGGCCCGGTCCGCAACTGGTCACTTCCGGCACGAACTCCGGAATCGCACCCGCGAAGGCGAGCGCCGACAGGCCGCTGACACAGGATCCCGGCGACAGGCGGTTTGCGATCAGGAATGGATGGGGAATCGTCTTCCGGTACGGCGGCGCGAGGGCGTAAAGCCCGCGACGGAGCTGAATGATCCGCCCGGCCGAACGCCAGCGCGCGAGCTGCCCGAACAAACCCGGGTCGGGCCGCGGCCCCGCCATCAGAAGACCGGTCTCGAAGACGGGTTCGTCACCGACGATCTGCAGCAGCTTCGCGAATGTCATGGCAGAAACTTAGCGGTAGTGCTTATTTACTGCCATGTGCGGTCGGGCTACGGAGCGTTTCTCCGTCGCGCCGCATTCGCGAGGATCGCCTCCCGGAAGAACGATGCCAGCCCTTCTCCGCGCTTCTCGAAGTACTCCGTGAATCGCGGATCGGCGACGTACATGTCCGCCAGGCCCGCGTGCATAGCGTGGCTGCACGGGTAGAACCAGCGGTCGATGTGGCAACGGTGTTCCTCGGCGAGCCCTCTGGCGGCCCTGCTTGCGGCGTGGGCTCCCTCCTCCAGCAGCCCGGCGAGGCGGGCCATCACGTCCTCGCCCTCGACCTTGATCCGCGTCCAGTCGTCCTTCGAATAGCGCCGCGTGCGCCGCATCGACTCCTTGTAGGCGTCCGTCCCGCCCCAACGCTCGCGGGCCTCGTCCTCGTACTGCTCGTGGTCGAAGTCCTCCAACCCCTCGAACATCTGTTCCTTCGCCATCGGTCTCTCCTCCCGCATCGCCTCGAGCGCGCGGTCTACGCCCGCGATGATTCTCTCCGTACGGTGTTGTCGCTCGCGCAGCAGTTCGCGCTGGGCGATGAGCGCGCGCCGCTGGTCGTACGCCCCCGCGTCCAGCATCTGCCCGATCGCGTCCAGCCCGAACCCCAGTTCACGCAGCAGCAGGATCTGCCGCAGCCGCTCCAGGTCCTCGTAGCCGTAGAGCCGGTAGCCGTTCTCGGACCGCCGGGACGGCACCAGCAGCCCGATCCGGTCATAGTGGTGAAGCGCGCGGACGGTGACCTTGGCCAGCGTCGCGACCTCGCCCACGGTGTGGAGTTCATCGTCGGTCGGACTGCTTGCTGCTGGTGCTCCCTCCGTGTTCATGGAGGGAAGCTAAACCCTGACGTAACGGCGGTGTCGTTCAAGATCGGATCTTCTTTGGTTTCTTGAGCTTACGGGATTGGTAAGCTCGATTCTCGCTGTTTGACTCCCGCCGATTCGTGAGCCTCAGCATCAAGGTCTCCGGCGGGCGTCCAGTGCCTTCCGAAGCTGTCCTTCGTCGGCTCGCTGGTAGCACTCAAGTACCGTCTTGGCGGTCTTCCAGCCGCCCAACTCGCAGAGCACCTTGAGCGGCTGGTCCATCAGGTCGGAAGCGAACTTCCGCCGCAACGAGTGCCAACCGCGCCCGCGCTTCGGTTCGAGCCCCGCCAACGACTGGGCTCTGTACCACCAAACTCGCACCAACGACCGGCCCGCGGACTTCGACGGATCCCTCGGCGCGGGCAGAACCGGAGCGTCGTCCTCATGCTCCGAACTCCTCTCCCGCGCCTCGTGCAGGACGGCCAACGCTTCGGCCGTCACCGGCGTCCGGTGCTCGTAGCCGGTCTTCTCGTGCTCGGCTCTCCACCGCACCACGCCACCCTCGAAGTCGATGTCCGAGAACCGGAGTTGACGGATGGCTCCGATTCGGTGTCCCGTCTCGTGAGCGAGCACGAGCGCGACGCGGAAGCGCCAGTCCACCTCTTGGGACACCCCAAGAAGCGCCTGGTACTCCTCCTCGGACAACACCACCCGCGTAGGGTTCTTCTCCGTTGGCGTCCTGAGACCCCTCAGCGGATTCGACGCGAGCAGGAGCTTGCCCCGCTCGTCTCTGGACTTGGACGCCCAGTTGAGCACGGCGATCAGGAACTTCAGGTCGTGCTCGATAGTGCGGTCGGACACCGGCCTTCCGCTGGGGCCGATCCTCCCCGACCGGCGCGCCCGGATGAACCGGTCCCAATCGCGCTGGGATAGCGTCTCGGGACTCCGGCTCCGCCCGAAGAACCGGAGGAACATCCTCGTCGCGGCCCGGTCGGACCGCTGAGACGCCTCCGCCTTCGTGGGCGTCACCTCCTCACCGTAGATTTCAAACAGCTTGTCCAGCGTGAGCGGCTCCGGCTCGGCTTCCGCCTCGCCGTTCCGGTCCGGGCCAACGAACCCGGCGGCGAACTCGTCCGCCTGCCGCTTGGCCAGCCGCCAGTCCCGGTGCTTCAGGGACCGGCTCAGCCTTCGGCCGTTCTCGCGCCACTCAAGCTGGAACAGGCCGGTTTTCGGATCTGGGAACACCCTCACCCTGTTCCGGCCCCACTCGCCGGCGCCGTAGCTCCGGCGGCTTCTTCTCGTGCGTGCCATCATTCGATTCCTCTCGATTGACGGACTGCACGATCTGCGCGAACGAAAGCTCGCGTGGCCGGGGGTTTTCCGCTAGCCTTCGGCTGACCGTCTTGGCACGGTCGGCCGTCGGTGGGAGGGCGCGGGATCCGGCTTGCGGGGCAGCCGCCACGGCGGCGCTGGTTTCTGCGGTTTGCGGAGCAGCAGCCAGATGTTATTTTGTTTCACAAAAACTCTGGCTGGCGGATGCCCCCAGACCCCCGCAACGACCGTCACGCGTCATATCCATGGGCGCGGAGCGCCGGTGCAGGATCACCGAATGGCGCACCCAGGCCACGCTGCCACCGCCAGCCGTTCAGTCGGCGAGACCGACGCCTGCACCCGTTCCCGTGGCCCGATCCCTCACCGCGAGGATGTCGAGTTCCTCGGCCGGAAGCCTGAGACCGAGGGGTACTCCTACCCTCCGGGGGGTCGAGTTCGTGCGTTACATGCGATCTCACGGCCTTGGATCCGCCAAACCGTCCGCGAAACGCCCAGAATCGCGACCATGCAGCTTCGGTGGGCCGGGACGGCGTGCAAGCGGCCGGACCGCTGAGTTGCGAAGTCAACGCCCCGACCGGAGACCGGGGGAACCGACGCCGAGGCCGCGGGACCCGGCGATCGCACGCAATCCGCCGGCTTCGGATGTGGGATGAGCCCGGAGCCATCGGCAACTCGGCTCCCTAGACGACGCCCGCCGCCCCGACCGCCAGGCGGTCGTCGAGCGGGTGCTCCGCCGCCTCAAAGCGGCGCTCAAAACGCCTTCCCGCGCAGGGATCGCTGGTTCGGTAGCGACCCGAAAGGGTCGAGGCAGGGGTGCGCAAACACGCCTGCCCTCGAACCCGTAGCAGGCCCTCGGACTGCCGGGTCGCTACCGACCACGCCCTGAGCGCCACTGTGCCACGGGCGACCGGGCGGCGGAGCCGCAAGACGTTGTTGCGCAAGCGGATGGACGGGACATCCAGTGCGCATCGCCAGAGGCCTAAAGTGCGCATTGGACCCCCATGTCGTTTGCGCGCTCAGGTACGGCTCTAAGTCGGGGCGCGGGCTGCCGTCCAACCCGACTCCGGCGAACTGCAACCCCTTGCCCGGCGCTACGGCCATGCAAAGCCCCCAACCCGATCCGCCTCCGAGGACCGAGCCGGGAGTCGTGCCTGCTCGGAAGACAGTGGCCAAGCCGGGCGACCCACACGAGACACTACGGCGTCTGGAGCGGTCGAGTTCCGGCGGCGCTCTGATCGCTCCGCTCCCTCCCGTGGGGCAGCCGCAAGACCCGGACATTCTCGGCGCCGATTGACAGCCCGCGGAGTGGTCCGACCCAACGCGCCACATCGCCCCTTCGACGTGAGCACGCGCCCAAGGGACTCCGGCTTGAGCTCCTTCGCCTCCGAGCGCCCGAGATCTTGCTTGCAACGCAAGCATGGGTCTAGCTTTGTTGCCGCGCAAGGAGACACAGCCATGGCAAGCATCACGATCCGCAACCTCGACGACGACATACGGACCCGCCTGCGGGTCCAAGCGGCCGGCAACGGCCATTCGATGGAGGAGGAGGTGAGACAGATCCTTCGCAAGGCCGTCGGGCGTGCGAAGAGATCCCGGGACCTGACGACCATCATCCGATCCTACTTTGGGCCGGAGAACGGGGTGGAGCTGGAATTGCCCGAGCGCGATCCGGCGCGTGAGCCGCCGAGCTTCGAGTAGGTCCGAGAGCCATGTCCACGCTGCTTGACACCAACGTCGTCTCCGAACTGATGCGCGAGTCGCCCGAACCCGCCGTCGCGCGCTGGGTCTCGGGGCATCCCGTGGAGGACCTGTTCCTGTCGGCCGTGAGCGAAGCGGAGTTGCGCTACGGCGCCGCCATCCTCCCGATGGGCCGACGCCGCGAGACGCTCTTCTTCAAGATCGAGGCGATGCTGAGAGACGCCTTCGAGGACCGGGTGCTCCCGTTCGACAGCGATGCCGCTCGTGCCTACGGTCACATTGCGGCCGCGCGCCGCTCTGCCGGGCGTCCCGTGGCTTCGGCGGATTGCCAGATCGCGGCAATCGCGGCGGCTCGCCGCATGAGGCTGGCGACGCGCAACGTTCGCGATTTCGAGGACATGGGGATCGAGATCGTGGACCCTTGGGCGGGGGAATGAGCGCCTCCGGCACTGGCTTGTCTACCGTGCGTCCGATGCCCCGTGAACACCCGTTCTCCTGCAATCTTGTCGGCGACCATGCCTCTGCGTGGGGCTTGGGGGCTTGCGAAAGGAAGGGAAGTGAGGGTTGATTTGTTGTCACGGGTGGCTCGGTGGCCGGCGGCGGGGTGCGGTCTTGCCGTCACTGACACCGCGACGCGAACCCAAAGGCGGCGGTGCAGAAAGGACACGATGCGGAGACGGAAACAGCGGACGTTGCCCCCAGCGGCGCTTTGGGCATGGCTTGCGGTCTGGGCCTGCTCGGAATCCGGTCCGACCGACCCGGGGGCGACGGCGCGCGCCAGAGTTGCCATACCGGTCGGCGCGTCGCTGGACGGCGCGCTGGTGTCCGGGAATGCGGTCGTGGCGGGCTCGCGAGTGATCGGTCAACTGGAGCCCGTGGATGACCCCACAAGGCTCCGGGGGAACGATGCGGCGGTGCCGGACGGCAAGGACGAGGGCGAGGTCGTCTGCTGGTACCTCATCATCTATCAGATCTCGACGGGCGAGATCCTCTCCGAGACGTTCCTCGGCTGTTCCAGCGGCGGTAGTGGGTCCGAAAACGCCTGTACCCAGGACCAGAGGGACATCGTGTGGGAATACTCGGAGTACGGCTTCAGGGCAATCGACTGGCCTTGCACGATGTTCTCGCGCCGGATCGGTGACCACGCGCCCCCGGACATCAAGAGGGGCAGAGGCACGCACAACCACGAGCGGGGATACCTGACACCGCAGTATTCTGCCAACCGGGCCGCCATGGCTCAGGATCTGCCATGGGTCGCCATCCACATCACGTCGGAATGGCGGTGCCCTGTCGGCAACGCGAACGTGGGAGGTGCGGATGACAGCCTTCACATGTACGGCTCCGGCGGCGATTTCGCGGTCGCGGGGCGGAATCTCACCCCCGCGGAATACAATGCGCTCAGAACGAGAGCCTTGGATTTGGGCGCACCACGCGAAGGCATTTCCGGGTATGGCACTGGCGGCTTCCGCTACAAGAGACACATCCACGTCGATTGGCGCGACAACCCCGCAGGGGAGGGCTAGATCATGGCTCCTAGGAGTTTTGCCTTCATGATACTGGCCCTCTTGACCGGGGCATCCGCGAGCGGGGCGGAGGGCCAGGACACGCGAGGGCGCGGGCGGCTGAGCGAGGGAGACGTGACGCGAATGCTCTCCTCCTCGAACTGGCGGGACCGGGACGAGGCCCTGCGACGTTTGCCTCGGACGAGCGCTCGCTGCGCTGGCTCGGCGCTCCGCACCGCGCTGATCGAAGCCGCTTGGGCCGAAGTCCGGAACCAAGCTCCGAGGGAAGGATTCGTGGACGACCAGCACGAGCCCGGGGCGTACATCATGCACTACCTTTGGGCCGCGTACGATACTCGCGATCCGAGGACGATCTCGCTCATGCTGGAAACCGGACATGTGTCCCCGGACGCGCTGGCCGATATGGGTCTAGAAGCCCTGCCCCCCGTCCTCCGGGCGGCTGCCGACCTCGACAGAGACTCCTACACGGAAGGAGCCGACGGATTTGTCCATGCACTGCTATTCATGCTTGTTGACGGCACCCCCGGCCCCACCGAGCGGGAAGCCATCGCTTCCGTTCTTCGGAAGCGTCTGGACGGTCGGCAGAGCTACGTCGCCTTGACCGTGACAATGGAGGCTGCTCTCGTGCACGGAGATCCGGGGCTGCGCCGTGCTGTCGAACGAATCGCCGCCGACTCCTCCTCCGCCGCCCAGCGCTTGGACGAAGAATTGCTCGTGCCCGGCGACCTCGACATGGTCGCCTTCACTCAAGCTTATGCGAGCGAACTGCTCGCGGGTGAGGGCGGCATCGCACGGTGGCGTAAGAGTGATCCCGGATGCACCGTTGGAGGTGGCGAGGGGTAGAACGTCAGTCGCCGTTTCGGCGGTCGATTGCGTTGCCCGTAAGGGTATTGCGCGATGAGTAGCTTCACTCACCGGGACACCTCAAACGAACTGTTGACACCACTCCTCCGCGAGTCGCCGGCCACGCTCCGGGATGCTGACCCCCTCGGTGAACCCTTACCACAACGGCACAGGAGATACCCAATGAGTGTAAGACGACTTCCGACCCACGGACTTAAGGTACTCACAGCACTGGTGGCCGTCGGCACCATCCTGGTGTCGTCGGTGGCCTGTAGCGAGTCCGACTTGGCCTCCAGCGCAACCTCAGCTCCGCCGGAGTGGCCCCTCGTGAAAGGAGACATGGTGGACGGCCGGACGATGCAAACCACGATAAGCCGGTTCAAGGATGCGGTAGGGTATGGAGTTCCGCAGTTCACACGGGTCCCCATCAAGGCCCCCATGAATACAAGGGAGCGCCGGTACGCCTGCTCTACCAACCTGCCCTCGTCTGAGGGCAGGAGAACCGATGTCATCGCTCGGAAGGTGGGAGACCGCCACTACATGGTGAAGGCCCTGCCCAAGGGCACCGACTGCGATCCCGACGCCCTCTACGTAGACCGATGGGTCTACAGAGGCCACTCATGACCACCGCCGCCCGGCGGTGCAGCGTCCTCGCCGCCTTCGCATTGGCTTGGACAGCGATGGGGATGGTCGCGGTGACCCAAAGCGAAGAACAGGAGAACGAAATCGAGGAAGCGTATCACTGGCGAACCACTGGACGTGTGTGGACCTCCCAAGAGATCGCCACTTGGCGGAACCGGATCAGAAACCTCCAATGGAGCGACACCGACGAATGCAGTAGCACCCGCACCCAATCCCTCTCGGGGATGGGCACCCACACGCTTGGATGGGCGACGGGCAGGACAGCTACGACGGTGGGCGGGGAGGAGGGCAGGCGCGTCGGGTCGCATTTCTCTTTCGACGACGGCCACTGGATCGTGCTCCACCCCATCGACGAGGAGTGGAGTTGGTACGAAGACGACGTTCTCGCCACGCTCCTTCACGAACTGATTCACCACTTCGCCTCCGATGAAGAAGACCACTCGGAACGAATGGGGTGCTTCACGATCGACAGCGGTTGGTAGAAGGAAGTCGATCCGCTCGGAGGGAGGGATGCTCGCAAGTCGTGAAGTTGGCCTTGCGGGACCTGCGGTGAAGAGGCAGCGCGGACGTGCCGGAGTCCCGCTACTCAAGTCTGTTTTTTTCGCTTTCTGGGCACGGTCCGGCAGGGTCCGGACCAACGGCAGAGAGCGCAGATCGTGCAGCCCTGTATGACTTTAGACGATTTCCCGCCGTGATTCAGACCTTGGACGCGGGGTTACAGACCCGCTTCAGCAAGCATTGACAACTGGTGGGGAGTCCCGCAACGACCGTCACGCACCATGTCCATGGGCGCGGAGCGCCGGTGCAGCAACACCGGATGGCGCACGCGGGCCACGCGGGTACCGCCAGCCTTTCACCCGTCGCGAGCGCGCCTCCACCCTGTTTCCGTGGCTCGATCATCCGCCGCGAGGATGTCGAGTTCCTCCGTCGGAAGCCCGAAACCGGTGTACTCCTACCCCTCCTGTGGTCGAGTTCGTGCGTTACACGCGATCCTGCGGCCACGGATTCCGCCAAACCGCCCTCAAGACGCCCAGAATGGCCGTGAGAGCGGTTTTCCGGGCTTCAGGAGCACGACCCTGGATGACCCTGGATGGCTTGTCACCCAGTCGGCCAAGGACCCATCCACGGGCGGATCCTCAGGCCCGCGCCGGTCACGGCCAAGTTCCCCGGCTGGCGGTCCGGCGAGGGATCAACGTCGGCCGGATCGTCGGCCACGACGGGGCTACGCTCGGCCGTGGCCCCCGCGACGGAGTTCGGGGTTGGAGCACCTCGCCGCCCGCCGCTCGCGTGGCGGGCCGAAAACGCAGGGGTCAGAGGGGGCGCAGCCCCCCGCCAGCCTCGCTCGGGGACTCACGGAGTGTGGCCCCAGCGAGTACGCTGGCTTGTTTCCCATATTCATGCAGATTCCCGCCTGATTTGCACGACCGGGTCACGGGGAAGGCCCAGGCTGTTCACCACCCCCACGAAGGCCTGCCCGTCCTCCATTCTGTGCAGGACCTCCGAGCCTCGGGCTGCGAATGCGCTGCGCTTCAGCGCAAGACTCCTGCGCGACTTATGGTGCCGCTGCACCCTCGCTGGTTGGGCGTAGACTGCAACCCCGTTCGGCCTCCGACGCTCGGCACTCAAGGTCACTGACATCGTACCAATCGATACCCCGAGGGGCGATTCCGTCGGGTCCGGGTTGCCGTTCCACCAAGACCGCCAGGGTGTTCTGGAAGAGGTCGAAGCCCACTGCGCGGTCACGCACCCTAACGGAGCCAGCGTACTCGTTCCCGATCCAGATTTCGAAGTAGGAGAACGTGTCGCGGTCGAGCGTGATTGCCACCCACAGCCGATCCTTTGAGTCAAACACCAGCGCGCCCGGCACGTTGAACCAGCGCTTGGGTTCTTCGCGGAATGTCGCGACGTACGGTTCGGCTGCCGACCGTGGCATGGCCATCCTACCTCCAAGTCTCAACAGCCCCTCCGAGAAATCCTCAACATCGCGGTCGCTCGGAAGTTCGTCCCGGTAGGCTGGAGACGTGACTACGGTCGCGGCGTCGGCGTCGCGGTCGTCAAGAAAGACCAACTCTCGGCGACATGCCCAGAACACGTATCCTTCCGCCGGTCGAGGCACGCCGTGGAACAACCCGCCGCACTCGGTATCGGCGATCCCGTTCATGCCACCGCGTGTCCATTTGACCTCGCCCGAATTGATGTCCACCTCCGAGTAGATCCGCGGCAGGATCGAATCTCCCGGGGAAGACGCAATCCTATCGACCTCGTATCCGAATAGGGTTGTCTGTCGAATTCCGTCGACGAGGTACATCGGAGGGAAGCCAACCTCCGATACGCGGTCGCCTGTGGCTTCGAAGATCGTCAACCGGTTTAGCCTACCGTCCACGACACCCAAACGGCCAAGCGAAACACGGGCCACCAAACGGAGACCACGGAACTCCCCTGGCCCATCGCCCTCCTGTCCGAATGCGACAACGTCTTCGCCCTCACGCTTTTCACAGACCACGCGAAACTCGAACGAATCGATTACGCAGGCCGTCTCTTCGTCAGCGAGGGCGATGCTCTTGCTCACGCTAAGTGGTGCCGGGGACGCCGCCGCAGGGAACAACGCGACCGGCTCAGGTATCGCGATGTGGGCGGGTTCGTTCTGGCAGGCGGTCGCGGCGTATGCTGCGACCGCCGCGACCGCCCAACAACTGCGAAACACCGGATCAGGACTGCCAGCTACATCCCGCCGCAATTGTCCTCCATGCAGTCTTCGAAGGAGTCCGATGCTCCATCCTCGTCACCGCCCAGATAGATGAGCATGGCGTCACTGTGACAGGACTCGAAGCAAGGGTCCAAGTCGCCGAGGTCTTGGGCGTCCAGAGGGAGAACGACTGCGGCGGCGACGCAGAACGAACCGACCAAGCCACGGAAAGAACGGGTGAGGAATGACATCTGTCTTGGGCTCCTTGGAAGGAGGTGTGCAAAAATCGGTCGCACCACCCGTCGAGCGGCACGACCGTGAACGCACGGACGCTAACGCATATGTGGTTGCCCATCAACCCCTTCCGCGCAAGCAGGCAACTGGGTGGAAGCGGGCGGATGTTCAGGGGCCTTCAGCACCTCGGAGGCTGACTACCTGTACCCTTCGGGGATCGGCGGCGATTTCACTTTCCTGAACCTCGCCGTGCACCGTCTCTGGCCAGAACTCGGAGCGTTGCGATGCGCTCAAGGGCAGGAGAGCGGCTTGCGGAGGACTTGGCGAGGAGACACTGTACGAGCCTGACGCCCGTGGGAGTCGCGTCCGATCCTTCAACCGCTTCAGGAGAAGATACGCCTTGAACACGCTCGCCGAGCGAGCGCGACTCGTCGCGAATCTGTTTGAGGACTTGTTCCAGCGCCCGGGGGAGTCGTTCGGCAGCGGCTCCATCGGTTGGATGGGGGTCCATGACGAGGTGCAGGGCGTACAGTGGAACGCTTGGTACTCGCGCCTAGAGCAGACCGCATGGATGGGCGTCAACCTTGAGGGCATGCTGTACGACGGATGGCCCGTCGCTCGGCTCATCGAGCGAGAACTCCTCCGTCCGCTACTGCTGACGCAGTATCGCCCCCAGGTCACGAGACCGGCAGACGTGAGAGTTAGCTGGAGACGAGACGCTTGGCAGGGACCCGTTCGCGTCAAGATCAGGGAGGCGGAGATACGGCCTACTCCGATCCGGCTGGACAAGCTTCGTGCCGAAGGTTGGGCGCGCGCTTTGAACGAGGCCAAGCAGTGCTTGGATCCGAGGCGGAATCATCGGGGTCGCCGCCGCACCCAAGTTACACTGAGTCCGTCGGGCGAGCGGGCGATGAAGTACGTGACTCCTCACCTCCAATTCATGACGCCGTTCGACTGCCTTGCGCCGAAGGCCCCTCGGGCCATGCAACGAGTAAAAGCCAACCTTGCCCCGCTGCACGACTTTGCCAGACAACAAGCGGAGCGTGGGTGATGGAGCCGAGGAAACCAGCACACCGATGGCGAGGAGGGATGCCCGGGCGGCTCGGGGCAACGTCCCCGATGCGAGCCAAGGCCTAGCCAGAGTCCCGCCGTTTGATGCGGTTTTCCGGCTATTCCGATCGCATGCAACCCGTCTCCGGTTAACGGCAAGGATGGCAGATCGTGCAGTCCCAGTTGAACTTACATGACTCCTTGCCGGGATCCGCGTCCCCGTGACTCCGCCGTAACGTCAGGGTCAAGGGCCTACCAGTCCTCTTCAGGTTCGTCCCAGGTCTGGGCCCAGAACTCGTCTTCTTCCGCCCGCGCTCGCTCCAGGTCGACCGGCTCGACATCTTCCGCGTCTACGCGGCCGACCGTCTCGATTTGACGGACGATCTCATCCGTCACCCTGCTCCGCGTCTGGTGACGAAGCCGGTGCCGGACCCGCCAGCCTGCCACGGCCACGAGCACCGCGAGCGCCACGAATAAATATCCGGTCACCGCTCTGGAGGCTCCTTGTCTAAAGAGAGATAAGCGGACTTTCCAAGCCGGTCATAGCCAGTTTTAGCCACAGCGAGATAATCGGTCAACGATGGCTGAATTGGCGCCGATCCACTTGCTTAAGCGTCGCAGACACCTAACCTCGAACCATAGCGATCCCATGCCGCAACCGGAGCCCCGGGCATGACCTTCCAACCCCTCGACCTCGCCGCCTTCGCGGGCTTTCTCGCCCTCGTGGTCGGGGTGTCGCTGTACGCCTCGCGCGGCAGGCACGACGCGGCGGGCTACTTCCTCGCGGGCCGGAATCTGCCGTGGTGGCTGATCGGCTTCTCGCTGATCGCGTCCAACATCTCCACGGAGCACTTCGTGGGCATGGCGGGCCGCGGGTACGATCTCGGGCTCGCCATCGCCAGCTACGAGTGGATGGCGGCGGTCACGCTCGTGCTGGTGGGCCTGTTCTTCCTGCCGCGCTTTCTGCAGGCCGGCATCTACACCATTCCGGAGTTCCTGGAATACCGCTACGACGCGCGCACGCGCACGCTCATGGCGGCGTACATCATGGCGGCATATGTCCTGGTGGCCCTGGCCACGGTGCTTTACTCGGGGGCGCTGGCCCTGGAATCCATCTTCGGGCTGGACATCGGGGCGGGCATCTGGCTGATCGGGATTCTGGCCGGCGGCTACACCATCTACGGGGGCCTCAAGGCCGTCGTGTGGTCGGACCTCATCCAGGGCGTGGCGCTGCTCCTGGGCGGCGTTCTGGTGACGGTGCTCGGCTTTCGCGCGATCGGGGGCGTGGAGCCCTTTCTCGCGGCGGCCGAGGGCAAGCTGCACACCGTTCTCCCGTGGAACCATCCCGAGATGCCGTGGCTGGCGGTCTTCATCGGCGGACTCTGGATCCCCAACATCTTCTACTGGGGGCTGAACCAGTTCATCACCCAGCGGACGCTGGCCGCGCGCAGCCTGGCCGACGCGCAGCGCGGCATCTTCCTGGCCGGCTTCATCAAGCTGCTCATCCCCTTCATCATCGTCTTTCCGGGGATCATGGCCGCGGAGCTGTTCGCCGACCAGGTGTCAAATCCGGATCAGGCGTATCCGGTGATGATGCGCGAGCTGCTGCCCGCCGGGCTGACCGGGCTCATGTTCGCGGCGCTCTTCGGGGCGGTGATGAGCTCGCTCGACTCGATGCTCAATTCGGCTGCGACCATCTTCAGCGTCGATATCTACAAGCGGCATCTGCGCCCGCACGCCTCGTCGCGGAGGCTCATGACCGTCGGCCGGGTGACGACCGCGGTCCTGGCGCTGATCGGGTGCCTGTGGGCGCCGCTGGTCGCGCGGGCGGGGAGCGTGTTCGAGTACATCCAGATGTTCTGGGGATTCATCTCGCCCGGGATCGTAGCCGCCTTCCTCTTCGGCCTGTTCGTGCCCAGGACGCCGCCGCGGGCGGCCTTCGGCGGGATGGTGCTGGGGGTGCCGGTGTACGGCCTGCTGCTTTGGCTGCTTCCCGAGGTGGCGTTCCTGCATCACATGGCGATCACCTTTCTCGTGATCTGCGCCTTCATGCTGGCAGTGACGCGGGCCCGTCCGCTGGCGGAGGCGCGCACGCTGCCGCGATCCGAAGCGGCGGTGGATCTTACGCCGGCGCCGGGCGGGCGGTTGTGGGCCGGAGGCGTCATTGCCGGGGCGGCCGCTCTGTACATCGTCTTCTGGTAGGCACGAAGACGACGCCCGTCGTTCGCCCCGGCCTCGCGGGCTGCGGGCCGGGCACGCCGGCAATACGTTGCAGGACCGTGCATCGACCAGGGACCGGGCATCGGCCAGGGACCCTGCACCGACCCTGCGAGAGGCCGATTCCCCGCCATCTTCCGGGAGGAACCATATCGTGATCCGCAACACCGCTGTTTCCGCTCTAGCAGTCATCGCGCTTGCCGCTTGCGGCTCTTCCGGCAACGAAATGGGCGATGGCCCCGAGGCCGGGACCATCATGTCGGCTGCCGACGGGGACGGGCTCGCGGCCCAGGCCATGCCATCCACGGACCACATGCCGTCCGATGCCGACCGGGCCGCGATCCTCACCACCGTCCAGTCGCTCTTCGACGCCCTCGGCGAACGGGACACGGCGTTGCTGACCGCCATCCTGCATCCCGACATCCTGATGCGTTCCGTGGAGCGATCGGCCGCGGGCGAACGGTCCGCGTCGACATCCACGCTCGAGGGCATGGTCGCGCGCCTCGAAGCCGACGGCCCGCGCATGACCGAGCGCATGTGGGACCCGGAAGTGCGCATCAGCGGCGACCTCGCGACGGTCTGGACCCCGTATGACTTCTACGTCGGAGAGGACCTGAGCCACTGCGGCGCCGACGCCTTCATCCTCATGCGCGACGGCGGTGACTGGCAGATCACCTCTCTCTCGTGGACCCGGCTGCAGCCTCCCGAGTGCGAGCTGCATCCGGACGGGCCGCCGGGTTCGTGAGGCGCGCGCTATCACGCCTGCTCGAGCCACGTTGGCGGCGGGTGCTGGTTGCCGGCTGGGTGCTGTTCGCGGTCTCGTTCCTGTTGCCGGCACTGTCCGGGATACCGGATCGCCACCGGATAACGGTCCCGCCTCCGCCTCCTCCCCCTGCCGCCTCGTCGATCATGCCCGAGGCGGATGCGGCTTCCGGTTCGGGCAGTTCGCTCATGGCGCAGGACACCGTCATCACGCCCGGCTGGGAAGCCTTCCTGTATGCGCTTTTTGGCTGGAGCGGCATCCTCGGGATAGCCAGCGCCCTCACCAACCTGCCGATGGTGGCCACTGCCTTTCATGGAAAGTGGTCCGCGCGCGCGAGGTGGCCCGTGATCGTCCTGGCCGCCGCCACGGTGTTCAACCTGGGGTACTGGCTGTGGTGGGTCGCGGACGACGGGGGGGCCACGCTTGAGATCGGCTACTACGTGTGGGTCGCGTCTTTTGCGTGCGCGTCGCTCGCGTTCCGGCTGCGCGGGCAGGAGGGGACTATTCCCACCTCCGAATGATGGGCCATGGCCTCGTGACCCTGGGCCATGTGGAGCCTTGACCGCCTTTTCCGCCGCCTGATGCGCCGCGAAACAGGCCCAGTCGTGCCTGCCGTTTGCAGGGGTCGCCGATACCTTGTAGTATAGGGTATCTAGCACTTCATGGTATCGGGGGACGATAGGATGAAGAAACCGGTGTACAAGGAGCTCGTGGCCGCTTCGTCGCGCCCCATGGTGCTCTCGATCCTGGCGGGCGGTGAGAGCTACGGCTACGAGATCCTCAAGCAGGTGAAGGTGCTCTCCGGCGGAGAGCTCGAGTGGTCGGACGGGATGCTCTACCCGGTGCTCCATCGCCTTGAACGCGACGGACTGATTGCGGGCCGCTGGGAACTCACCGACGAGGGACGGCGGCGCAAATACTACCGGCTGACCGCCCGCGGCAAGCGCCAGTTGGCGCGCGACCGGGTGAGCTGGCGGGCGGTGCACGGAGCCCTCGAGATGTCCTGGGGAGGCGGTCATGTGTGAACTGGACAGGGAAATCCGACGCTGGCGGCGGCAGGAGATGCGGCGGTCGTCGCTGTCCCCGCGCGAACTCGACGAGCTCGAGGATCATCTGAGGGCGCGAGTGGAACTGGAGCTGGAGCTGGATGCGCGATTGACGCCGGCGCGGGCGTTTGCGATCGCGCGGGATGGTTTGGGAGAGACTTCTGTATTGTCGAGGGAATTCGCGAGGGCGGGTGCCGTCAGGTGGCGCCGCGCCCTGGGGTACGGCTGGGCGCTGTTCGCACTGTCGTTCCTGCTTCCGGCGCTCCGATTCGAATTCACTCACGAGCCCGTTCAGGTGTTGTCCCTGACGGGATACGAGGTCTTCTGGGCGGCTGTCACCGAAGGCGGGTTCCGCCACGCGCTCTGCAACCTGGCGATGCTGCTGACGTTGCCGGCGCTTTGGCGGGGACGAGTCCGTGGCGGACGATGGCTGGCCGGGGGCATCGGCCTGATGGGGTTGTACCTCCTTGCAACGGGTCTCTCGTTGCCGCGCGGCGGCGGTGGCTTTTCCGCCTCGCTCCAGGTTGGGTACCTCGTCTGGGCGGCCTCGTTCGTCTGCGCCGCAGTCGGTCTGTGGCTGCGAGCGCGTGAGTGGGTGCCGACGACGGCGGAAAGACCCGAGGCGTAGGCACGAGGCGGGGCAAAGGACCTCGATAGGAGACCGAACAAAACCCGAATATCGGTGTATAAGGAGGTGACCCAGCAACCGATCATCCCCAGAGCCCCCGGAATCAGAAGACCATGTCCACTGCCGCCGCCGCTCGAGTCGCCCCTGTCCGAGTTCCCCCTTCGTCCACTCCTCCCACCTCGGGCCAGCCGGCAACGAACGCGCTCGTCCCAGCCGCGCCCGCTTCGATCACGCCCATCCCCAGAGGGCTCAGGCCCGACCTCGATCCGCTCGGCGACGAGATCGCTCTTCTCTGCGCCCACATCACCGCCGCCACCTATCGGCTCCTCTGCCTGCTGAGGGTCTACGAGGAAGAGGAACGCTGGCAGGGGTTCCGCTCCTGCGCTCACTGGCTCTCCTGGCGCACCGGCATTTCGCTCGGTCCCGCCCGCGAGAAGATGCGCGTGGCCCGCTGCCTGCCTTCCCTGACTCTAATCCCTGAAGCCTTCGCCAGGGGAGAGCTCTCGTACTCGAAGGTGCGGGCCCTGACCCGCATCGCCAACCCGGAAAACGAAGAGAAACTCCTCGACTTCAGCCGGCACGGCACCACCGCGCACGTGGAGCGCATGGTCCGGCATTGGCGTCGCCTGGACCGGGGCGACGCCTCCGAGGCCGCTCGTGCGGAGCGCCGCGGCC